>DATGFZ010000251.1:0-8580 GCA_035308805.1 Puia sp.
AAAGCAAATGCCATGAGCGAGAATGATAATCTTTTTATTTTCTATGCAGGGCATGGGCAAATGATAACACAACCCGATAATACAGAAGAAGGCTTTTTGGTTCCTCAGGACGCAATAAAAGATATTATAAGTACTTATATCAGCAGCGATGATCTATTGCGAACGATTAAATATTCAAAGGCCAAACATATTTTATTTGTTGCAGACGCCTGTTTTGCCGGATCGTTGTTCAGAGATATTCCATCCAACGCGCCGGTACCAGTTGCAGAAGCATACAAAGATAAAAGCAGGAGATTGTTGGCAAGTGGTAATCGGACTGCAGTTCCTGATCGCAGTGAATTTATTGAATTCCTACGGCTGGCGCTGCAGGAAAATCATGCTCCATATATTACAGCTGAACAATTAATCAATAGTTTTAGGGATCAATACACCACCTCAACACATTTGACACTGCAATATTATCCGATAAAAGATGTCGATGATTTGGGAGGGCAGTTTGTATTTATTAGGAAATGAATTCATTTTATACAAACAAAAAGTTTATAGGTACCAATGTCAGCTCAACATTTAAGCAACAAAAAATATTCACACAATCCTCAATTAGATTAGTGATAAGAAATTGTATTGATGTGAATTGGATACCTTGGCGGCTCCCATATTAATTAATCTTGATTTTGACATAATCCTTATAAAACTCATTATCGGATTCGACAACTCTTACTGTCTTGTGCATATCACCTGGCGTTATGGTTGATCTGAGGGTTAATTATGATCGAAAGAGCAGCTAAAAAAAATGGTATTCTTGATGGATTCATTTTTTAAGAGCCAGTCCCAGTAAATTATTTTTTTTGCGTGAAGGATCCAGATACAATGTTGGATTTTGATTGCGGTGATAACTATTCATATCATCAACAATTTTTTGAAAGACTTCGTCAATTGGTGTGTTGGCCGGGCATTTATTGAACACTCTCATGATTGAAGCGGTAAAAAAACTGTGCCTCACTCCATTCTCATCATTGAACTCGACCGCTTTCTGCAGATCAGTTGTACCGGATATAAAAAGAAATTTAGAATTTTTACGGTCCGCAGGTCTAACAATATTATCTTTTTCTGAGATTGTCAACACTTCTGTGGCATTAAACGCTTTTTCACTGAGACCGGGGGGTGAAGAATTTTTTGTTTTCTCAAATTCGACAGAATCATAATTATCGATTGCCTTGCCAAATTCTTCTACAAGATAATCAGCGGGGCAGTTGCCAATACCGTCCTGGTTGACAGGGAAGCATCGCCTGTCTGTAAATTTTTGTTTGTCTTTGCAATCAGGCACCCCATCTCCGTCGGAATCCAAGGTATCTTTTATTTGCCCGCTGGAATCTATCAAACATCCTTTGGAGATACCGGTTGAAAACCCGGCAATACTGTCAATAAGCAATTGTGGATTATCTGCTTTTTGTGTCAAGTGACCAAGCAAATCCATAAGATCTACGGATTTGGTTTGTTCGGGCAAAACGACTCCGCGCGAGGCCCTTGCGAGGTTACCGCTGAAACAACAATCAAAAATAGTTGTAAGGATTATTTTTTTATCAACGAAAAGATTAAAATATTCTTTTAGCGTAAAATCTCTTAAAAGGCATTTCAGGTGATCGTCATAGTTATAAAGGTCACTCGTCAGCATGGCCTGGTTCATGCCTTTTTTGATCGGATCCTTTTCTTCGTCTGTATTCTTCATCCACACGCCATGGCCGGAATAATAAAACACCATCACGTCTCCCGGTTTACATTGTCTCAGCTTTTTTTTAATGGCAGCAATAATATTGTCTCGGGTAGCATTTGCATCATATAGTGTATCAAGATGGTCTTTTTTAAATCCAAATTTGTTTATCAACAAACTTTTTATGGAATTGGCATCGTTTACAGAACCGTGCAAGCTTACTTCGCTAACAACGCCCTTTTCCTCATAATAATTATTAATGCCAATTATAAGTGCATATTTGTTTTGAGCATTAATCGAAAAACAAAGAGTGCACAAAGCAAATACAAAAACTAATTGCATGAATTTTCTCACAGTATGATTTTTAAATCTTAATTTTTCATGACAATTTAAACAATCTGTCACGATAGTTAATGAAAATTTCTTTTTTATTAATTTTTATATTGCTCATAAACTCATCACTGTTCTCCCAAAACAATGAAGTTGACACCTTGCATGCAGCACTACAAAAGGAAAAAACAGATACCGGCAAGATCATCCTGTTATATAAATTGAGCCTTGCTTACCAGAATTCCAAACCCGATTCCGCACTGGTTCTTGCCCAGGAAGCATACTTCATGTCAAAAAGTAAAAAATTTATTAAAGGAGAATCGTGGGCGCTTAACCAAATGGCATTTGCCTTTAACAGTATTGGTAATTTTCCCAAAGCACTGAAATATTATCTTCAACAACTAAAGATTGAGGAAACGCGGGGATATCCTGACAACATAGTCCGCATATATCTTTCTATTGCATTGCTATATGATAACGCTAAAGATTACGATAAAGCGATAGTATACGCTACATTGGCAGATTCCATTATCAACGCAAATAAATTTGAAGATCTTTCCCTGTATAGTTTATTGGATATCGGCGAAATTTACGAAAAGAAAAATGTGCTGGATTCCGCACTTATTTATACAAAAAAATGTTATGCTCAGTCCTCAACTGCCAACAACAGCCTGATAACCGGAACCGCGCTCAACAATCTTGGTAATATTTATTTTAAATTGGGAAATTTTGCCGAAGCGCTCAGCAATTATAAATTGGCGCTTCCTTTACTTAATTCTTCAAATGATTATAATACTTATTCAGAAAGCACTCTGGGGCTGGCTAAAATATTTGAGCACAACCACCAAAATGATTCCGCCTTTTTATACGGAAAAAAATCTTTTTATAGCTCTTCTGATAATCAATTTTTATTAAAGGCATTGGATGCAAGTATTTTTTTATCACAGCTGTATAAAAAGGATAAAAATTCCGATAGCGCATTGGCTTACCAGGAAATCATGCTGAGTTTAAAAGATTCCATAGAAAGCAGGGAAAAAGTCAATCAATTTCGAAACATCGAATTTGGAGAGCAACTCCGACTGCTCGAACTGGAAGAAGAAAAGGTTCAGGTGCGGAATGAAATCAGAATGTATGCATTGCTTGCGGGCATTGCGGCATTCATGATAATAGCTTTTTTGCTTTTTAGAAATAACCGGATTCGGCGGAAAACAAATATCATTTTAGAGGAGCAAAAAAATGAATTACAAAAAACCTTGCTGGAGCTTAAAAATACCCAGACTCAACTGATCCATTCAGAAAAAATGGCCTCTTTGGGAGAACTCACTGCAGGTATTGCACACGAAATACAAAACCCGCTGAATTTTGTAAATAATTTTTCTGAAGTCAATGCAGAATTAATTACCGAAATGAAAAATGAAATTGACAAAGGAAACCTGGAAGAAGTTAAAGCTATTGCAAACGATATTGCTGATAACGGACAAAAAATACATCATCATGGCAAACGTGCCGATTCGATCGTTAAAGGCATGCTGCAACATTCACGAAAAAGCACAGGGCAAAAGGATATTACAGACATCAATGCGTTAGCCCATGAATATTTGCGGTTGAGTTATCATGGAATCCATGCAAAAGACAAATCGTTCAATGCGATTATGAAAACTGATTTTGATGATCGTGTTGGTAAAATAAGCATTATCCCCCAGGACATTGGTCGGGTCTTATTGAACTTATACAATAATGCATTTTATGCTGTGATGGAAAAAAAGAAACCGCTACCTGAAAATTATGAACCGACTGTGACCGTAAGTACAAAAAGATTGAACTCTCTTTCAGGAGTCAAGGGTAATATTGAAATACGAATAAGCGACAATGGTGATGGAATTCCTCAAACTGTTTTAGATAAAATCTTTCAGCCTTTTTTTACAACCAAACCGACAGGGGAGGGAACGGGTTTGGGTCTGTCATTAAGTTATGATATCATTAAAGCGCATGGCGGGGAATTGAAACTAGAAAATAAAGAAGGACAGGGTGCTCAGTTTATCATTCACTTGCCTGCCAGTTAACATTGCAATCCCAATAATTAAACATCAATGATAGAGGTTGATTCGATCAAATCTCTACCATTGACATGAATCCGTTTTACAAATAATTCTATTTACCAGTTGGAGTTTGTTGTCCGCCTTTACCGGATGTATCCGTTTTACTTGTCGAATCCGACTTCATTTTCATCGTACTGTCTTTGCTCATGGTAGAATCTTTTGCTGCAGTCGTAGAATCTTTTGATTCAGTTGAACTTCCTGAACCGTTACAACTGAAAATGCAAATCGTCAACAAAAAAGCTATTCCAAATAATAATTTGGAGAGTTGGTTGTGTTTGGGTTGAATGGACATAAATATATATTTTATGTAATTTAAAATAAATTTTTATGATTCAATCAAATAAATAATTTTGATCTCTCGGGTTCATGGATTTATTCCCCCAGTAAATTTCCGGAATTGTCTTCCAGCAAATTTAAATCAATGGAATCCTGCCCGGCAATTCCTTCAATGGATCCTTTTACATGAGCAGAATTCAACAAGACTTTTTCCAATTGTTTTTCTCTCGCTTTCCACAGCTTTTCCATCATATCTCGCTCCTTTTGTATCGATTGTTTCATAGACATAAAACCTTCCCTAATGGCTTTCCATTGCTCGCTGAACTCGTTGCTGGTCAGATAATCATAGAGCAAATGCATTTTGTCGCCTTTATTCTGCTGATTTTTTGTAGCATTGAAAATATTAATAATTCCATCGCGAATTACATGGGTCAATGCTTTTGCTTCGTTGAATGAGCAAATCCACACCCCGTTTTTTTCACCAAACTGGCTCATGTCTTTCGGCATTGTTTTGGTGACGATCACGGCGATATCTGCGCCCTGGCTGCGCATGTCGATTTTTAATTTTTCAATCCAATCCGAGCTGAAATTCTCAGTTCGCTTGCTTTCATAAATAATTTTTCCGCAAGGCTGACCAAATCCATTTCTAACGATTTGAATACAATCTGCCCCTCGTACACCTTTGCTGACTTCTGAAATCTCGTCAAAAGGGAAACTATTGCGTAAAATCTCTTCCAGCAAAAGTTCCTGCACCTCTCCCTGCAATTGCATGGACCCTTGTTCTTGCCTACGTTTCATCTCTTCGGTCAACTTCTTCTGGTCATCCAATTGTTTTTCCAGTTCTTTTAATCTCAGTTGAAACTCGGTTTCTCTTAATATCATTCTTGATGATTCTTCTTTGAGCAACTCGCCTTTAATTTTCTCTCTTTCCTCTAATAATTTCCGCTGTAAGGAAATCTCCAGTTCAGACTCTTTATTTCTTAGTTCCTGAACTTTTCGTAAAAACTCCAGTTCTTTTTCTCTTGATAATTTCAATTTTTCTTCGTTGTCCTTATTTGATTGTTGTAACAAATTAAGTCGCACTTCATAATCAGAACTGATCGATTTGCGCAAATTTATTTCCAGGGATTGTTCTAAGGATCTCTTTTCATCTTGCAATTTTTTGGCAAACTCGACATCTTTATTTTGGATAATATGTTGGAAATCTCTCTCTTTTTTTGAAAACTCTTCTTCTTTTTGCTTTTTATAGATCACCATCTGATCGCGCAAATCCCTTTTAAATTCTTCCGAAACAGCTTCTTCCATCGGGAACTGGTGGCCGCAACTCGGGCATTTAATATTAGTTGGCATGAAAACTTTTTTTGTAATGTAAGAAATAAAAAAGCGAAGCAATTGCCTCGCTTTTGTGCGGCAGAAGAGATTCGAACTCTCACACCCTTTCGGGCGCTACCACCTCAAAGTAGTGCGTCTACCAGTTTCGCCACCGCCGCATTGTTGGTTTAGCGATTTACATTTCTGCTGGCGGTTGCAAATGTAAAAAAAATATTTGAGGATATCTTTCTGCACTTTTATTCTTAACGCTAGAACTTTGCTTTCTTCAACTCAATCCTAAAGGTTGTTCCTTTTCCGATTTCGGAATCTTTAACCGTCAATGATCCGTTGTGGTATTGTTCAATAATTCTTTTTGATAGGCTTAATCCAAGTCCCCAACCGCGTTTTTTTGTTGTGAATCCGGGTTTAAAGACTTTTCGCAAATTGGCCCCCGAAATGCCTTTGCCAGTATCTGCGACATCAATAAAAATTTCTTTTTCATTTCGTTTGATGTCTATGATTATTTGTCCTTTGCCTTCCATGGCATCTAGCGAATTCTTCAATAAATTTTCAATTACCCAATCAAATAAAGGCTCGGATATTTTTGCGAAAATTTTATCAGCGCCATGGGTATCAATACTAAACTGCACTTTTCCGGTGGACCTTTTTTTAATATACTCCATCATGTTGGTGATCTGCGTTACGATATCTTTTTCATCGAGTCTTGGTTTGCTGCCGATTTTTCCAAAACGGTCAGAAACAAGTTTCAAGCGATTCACATCTTTTTGAATTTCTGCCATTGTTTTTTCATCCACATTGCTTTCTTTGAGCATTTCCACCCATCCTTCCAGGGATGAAACCGGCGTCCCCAGTTGATGCGCGGTTTCTTTTGCCATTCCCGCCCAGAGCTGGTTTTGCGTTGCGCGGTTTCGGATGGAAATGGAATAAAAAGTGAAAAAAATAAATAAAGCAACTATGAATAATTGAACCAGCGGATAATATCTTACTTCGTCTAGCAAAACAGTATGCCCATAATAATAACGGTTAGCAGTATATGGGGTATCTGAAAATTTTACTTCGAAAGGCTGGTTTTCCGATTTGAATTGGTTTAGTTTGCCGGTTAAAAAAGTTTTATCAGTTTCTGATTTTAATGAATCCAGATTAATGTATGTAATAATGCTGTCTTTTTCATTGGTTTCAATAATAGGTATTTCTGTGTTTTCAGAAGAAATTTTTGCGGCGAGAATCAAACTGGCTTGTTCGTTGGCTTTTAGAATCGTTCGCTGCGCCTCGATCCACGTGGCCATTTTTCTTTTTTCATCAATGGCAATTTTTTTAGAGAGATAATTGGAGTAGAAAATAGTTCCCGTAACAATGCCGATAGCAACCACTGCCAACAACGATCTCCAGTTAAACAACAATCGAATCATGTATCGAATTTATAAAAGAAATACGAAGCATGCTAATCACAAAATCATTTTACGGAATTCCACTTGAACCATTTGATACCCATTGCAGAAAATATTATGGCGTAGCCAACAGTTCCCAATAAAGCCATGGTCGCTTGCTTGTCCCATGATTCGGGATGCATGCTTGACGAAAGAATGTGCATTACTGTTCCATAAGGAGACCATTTCACTATGTGACCGAGACTTTCTCCGAGCGCGCCAAACACTCCAAACATCCCGATCATGATAAAGAAGAAATAAACCAATCGGGTTGTTGAATTAACCGTTTCAGCATTGCGGATCAATCCAACAATTGCCTGGCCTAATCCCAAATACATAGCGCCACCTACAAATGCAGCCAGTATACTCAATGCATAACCACTTGTGCCTAGTGCAATTTTTTCATAATTGTATCCTGCTAAGAAAACCGCCGCGATCATAATCATAATCATCGCCAATTGCACCACAAGTCTGCTCAACATAATTGACCAAGACGGAACCGGTGCAACTCTCAGGCGTTGAAAAACTCCTTTGTCGCGGTCACGCGCAATGGAGTTTGTATATCCCATTAGTCCGATCGCTGTAAGTCCGACCGTGATGCAATTTGCCAATGCAAATGCCCCACCAAATTTATCGATTAGGCCTTTCCACGAAATAAGTATGATTACCGGAACTAAGATAACCATGATCACCGCACGGCGGTTACGCCATTGGGTGGTAAAATCTGCTCGAAGTAATGCTGATAGTACAGTTGATGTAGCCGGTATCATATTTTCCATATTGATTTATTTTTGGGATTATGCACGAATCGCGGTACCTGTTAGCCCGATAAAGACATCTTCGAGGGTTATTTTTCCTTTTCGTGAAGCTTTGATGACTTCAGCCTTATTGCGATTGTTTTCAATAATTTGCTGAGGCTCCCCCACGATAATTATTTGACCATGATCAATGATGGCAATCCGGTCACAAACTGCTTCGGCTTCTTCCATTGAATGTGTTGTAAGAATGATTCCGTGGCCGTTGTCACGCAAATTTTCTATTCGCTCCCACAACTGGCGGCGCGATTGAGGATCAAGCCCTGAAGTAGGTTCATCAAGCAAAACCAATTTAGGTTCATGAATGAGTGCGATTGCAAGAGAAACACGTTGTTGCTGACCACCTGAAAGCTGACCAAATCTTTTTGTTGCTGCGTCTTCTAATTTGATCGCGGATAAAATTATATTGAGTTTTTCCTTATTCATTTGCACATTGTAAATACCTGCATACAGACGGATGATTTCGGAAACATTTAGTTCCGGTTGAAAACTCGTTGATTGCAATTGCACTCCGATATTTGCGCGCGCGTGCAATGGCCTTTCTTTTATATCGTATCCGGCAATTGTAATGTTACCGGATTGTGGTTTCA
>DATGFZ010000252.1:0-4788 GCA_035308805.1 Puia sp.
ATCGGCGCCGGCACCGGCTCGTTTGCCGGATTTATGAAAACGCACGGATGGCAGGTCACCGCTCTGGAACCGGATGCAACGGCGCGTGCACAGGCTGAGGTACTCAACCACATCGGGCTGATCGGACCCGAACATTTCTATCTCTTCCCCGAAGAATCCTTTGATGTGATTACCATGTGGCATGTGCTGGAACACGTCCATGACCTGCACGGCTACATGATCCAGCTAAAAAAGCTGATCAAACCCCATGGTAAAATATTCATTGCGGTGCCCAATTATACTTCTGCTGACGCGTCTTTTTATAAAAATGACTGGGCTGCTTATGATGTCCCGCGACACCTGTATCATTTCTCTCCCTTGTCGCTAAAAAAATTATTCAATCAATATCAATTTGAATTGCAGTCGACGCGTGCCATGCCCTATGACAGTTTTTATATCAGTTTTTTGAGTGAGCGGTATAAAAAAAATAAACTGGGTCTGCTGCGGGGAACGCTGATCGGACTTTATTCCAATTTCATTGCCTTTGTCAATAAAGAACGCTGCAGCTCGCTGACCTATATCATCAACAAATAAGCAGTGAGGGGGGAATCTATGGCGGTCGCCGCCCCGCTGCCACTTTAAAATGGAAACCTGATCTCGTAAATGGTTGGCCACATTTTTCCCGTGATGTATACTTTTTTTGCGACGGAATCGTAGGCGATTCCATTCATCTCCTGCAGATCAGGATATTTTGCCCTGGCTTCATCAGCAAGCGCGGTCAGATCCAGTTTGCCGACGACTTTCCCGCTGGCCGTGTCAATTTTCAAGATGTAATCACTGAGCCATTTGTTGGCGTAAATATATCCGTTGATGTATTCGAGTTCGTTGATATAACCCAGCGGGCCATTGTTATCGGTGACCCCTAAAATTTTTATCAGTTTAAAATTATTGGGATCCAGGTAATCGATATTGCTCGTCCCGTCGCTCATGATCAGGTAGGTCCCGTCCGTCGTCAGTCCCCACCCTTCGGCGGCGGGAAAAGTGAAGTCGCCTATTTTTTTAAATGTCCTGGCGTCATAAATAAAACCAATCTTGGTTTTGTATGTCAGCTGGTATACTTTTCCATGGAGGAAGACAATTCCTTCGCCAAAATATTTTTTCTTATCTATCTCCACTTTTGGCTGGATCTTTCCGGTTTTCAGATCCACGACGCCAAACAGGGAACGCGTCGATTCAAAGGAGGAATCATAACCCGTGCTTTCGTACAATTGTCCGTCGTGGACCAGAAAGCCTTCCGTAAAAGAAGACGTGTCGTGCGGAAATTCATTGACTGCGGTATAACTGATGTTTGGCGGTGTGTTATCCGTTTCTGTTCCACCGGGAGAAGTGGAGGTCGACGTGCCGTTGTTGTTGCAGGCAGCCAGGAACACAAATACCGAAAAAATGATCGATTTCTTTGTCATGATGATGAGATAAAAACAAAAATAACACATAACCAATTACTTAAAAACTGTATGTAGATAAAATGTGACGTTAAAATTTTGAGATGTCAAAAGTTTTGCGTTCTTTTATAGGGCTTATGGTTCTGTAAACCACCTCTTCACTATACACTGTTACGGTGTATCCTAATCTGGTGCGTTCAAAATCTTCAATACCCTTTGTCTGGCCTTTCTGTCTATTGTTTTTTCCGGAACGTTATTGCGCATACCAAAACCTTTCTCGAATTACCTACTGCCTGATCCATATCTGCCATGAAACTCCTTTTTTGGGTTCCGATACCCCCGTGAACATACTCCAATAGCCTGTCGAATTACCGCAAACAAAAAGTAGTTTCGATGAGCAGAATTTTACTATCGTTGATCATGTCCCTTGCCGTACTTGTTGCAAACGCCCAGCGCATTTGCGGATTTGCAGATTACAGGCAGCAAATCATTCACAATACTCCCGGCTTAGCCGATAAAATAACATCCATAGAAGCATTCACCAGAAGATTACAGGCAACCCGCCCGCAGCCTTCCAGTAATTCCGTGACCGCCTCTTCGGTGATTACCATCCCTGTTGTCGTTCATGTCATCTACAATTCATCCATACAGAACCTCAGCGATGCGCAGGTCCAGTCACAGATCGATGTGCTGAACAGGGATTACCGCAGGCAGAATGCAGATACTGCCAATACGCCATTCTATTTTCAACCCTTCGCTGCTGACTGCGGCTTTCACTTCGTGCTGGCAAAGGTCGATCCCCATGGATATGCCACCCGCGGGATCGTCAGGAAGCATACCGATGTGCAACAATTCAACATCAATGATGCGATAAAATTCAGCAGTTCAAACGGCGATGACGCCTGGGATGCTGACAGTTATTTCAATATATGGGTTGGCGACCTGACCGGCGGAGTGCTTGGTTATGCAAGTGTTGTAGGCGGGCCAAAAGCCAATGACGGCGTGGTGATCTCTTACAAAGCTTTCGGAACCATGGGCACGGCTGCCGCTCCCTTTAATGAGGGAAGAACGGGCACGCATGAAACCGGTCATTGGTTAAACCTCATACACACCTGGGGAGACGCAGATTGCGGTGATGACAAGGTCGATGATACGCCGCCTCAACAGGCCGCAGAATACGGATGTCCAAGCGGAATTGTCATCAGCTGCACGGACGGACCTAACGGAGAAATGTATACGAACTACATGGATTTTACAAACGATGCCTGCATGAATATCTTTACACTCGGTCAACGCGAGCGCATGCGCGCCTTGTTCGAACCCGAGGGTGTAAGGTATCCGATGCTTTCATCAGGAGCGCTGGCTGCAACGGCCTTAGACGACACGGCGGGCATAAGCGGCGAACCCGAAGCGGTGGCGTTGGTCTCGGTATATCCCAATCCGGCTGCAGACCTGGTGACGGTGAGTATGACGGATCAAAACGCGATCGGTGCTACGATTGAATTGTACAACCAGGTTGGACAAAGAGTGATTTCGCAAAAAATATCTCAGTTAACATTCCAGATAAACATCGGCACCCTGAACAGGGGCATTTATTACCTGAAAATAAATGATGGAAAAAGCAAGAATGTAACTAAATTGGTGAAGTTTTAAAACCTGCCGATGCTGACTTAAAAACACTTGACCCGGAATTTTCTTTCCGGGTTTTATGTTGTCATCAGGGCAGCGATGTTTTCTCCGATAACGGGAGCCAGGGCAACACCCATGCCGCCCATGCGCACGGCGCAATAAATATTTTCTGAAATTTTTTTTACGATGGGCATTTTATCATCGCCCATGCCCATGATGCCGCTCCAGCGATGATCGATGGTATATGAGGTGCCGGGAATGATCACCTGCCGCAAAAAACTTTCCAGCTCCTGTTGAATGAATTCCGTGGTGGTCAGTTCGGTTGTATTTTCTTCCTCAAAAGCTTTATTGCGCGCACCCCCGAGCAAAATGCGATCCCCCAGGTTGCGGAAATAATAAAACCCTTCATCGTAATGAAATGTTCCTTTGCACCTGAGACCGGGGATCGGTGAGGTAACCAATACCTGTCCTCTTGCCGGCTCCACGTGCAATTCGGGTAATAGTTGTTTGGTAAATGCATTGGTACAGATCAGCAGCTGTCCCGCCGACAGGTTGAATGGCTGGTTGGTATGCAATTCGATTTTCCCATTTACGTTTTCGAAGTTTTTTATTTCTATGGTGTTCAGCAGGGTCACGCCCATCGACTGCACTGTTCTGAGCAGCGCCTGGCATAACTTGCCGGAATGCAGTTGTCCTTCGAATTTATTTTCTATGATGTGCTCGACGCCCGAGAAACCAAATTTGCTGATCGATGAGTCGTGCAGCCTGAATGGTTTTCGCTTCTTAATGATCTTTTTAATTTTATGGTTGAGAAAATCGATGTTGCTGCGAAGCACATTCATGTCCATTTTTTGGCTCGCTGAAATCAGTTCGTAGCCGCCGAATTTTTCAAAATCGATTTCTTTTTTCTTAAACGTTTTTTTTATTTGTTCCAACCCGTCAAAGCGCATCTTCACGATCTCCAGCATTTTCTGTTCCCCGAACTTCTGTGTATCGGCCATCAGTTCCGTAACGCTGCCAAAACAGGCAAAGCCGGCATTGCGCGTGCTGGCGCCCGTGGGAATAACTCCTCTTTCGACGATCAGTATCCCCAGGCCCGGGTGTTTGCGTTTCAGGTGATAGGCGCTCCATAAGCCGACAAGACCGCTGCCGACGATGACGACGTCGTGGTGTTTAAAATAGCTTTCTTTTTCCCATATTGATATTTGCTGCATGGTTTCAAAATTAACGAATTTTAAAAAGCCTGTCTCATCACATCAAACGGAGATATTTCTCAGCTTGTCAGGCGATGGGTGCATCCGCTGCTAAAACCGGCTTGGGCATGCAGGGGTCCGGGTTGGTTTTAACACTTTTTATTCTCAACAAAACCTTTATTTTGCAAAAAAATACGGATGAAGAATATTTCTACCATACTGGGTTCCATCTCCCTGATCCTGATTGGGGTTTTGTTTTTCATGTTCTATAACCACACCGAGCGGATCAATAAGATTACGGTCGCTACCGAAAAACAGTCCGCCTCCACTTTCCGGATCGCCTACTTTGATATGGATTCCCTGACGGCACACTATGAATACTTTAAAGACGGCGAAACGCAGTTAAAGGCAAAAGAAAATGTCATGAATTCCGAATTGAATTCGATGCAGAATAAATTCCAGAAAAAAGTCTCGGAGTGGCAGCAAAAGGGGACATCGATGACGCAGGCAGAAAGCCAGCAGGCGCAGCAGGATTACGCATCGAT
>DATGFZ010000253.1:0-11107 GCA_035308805.1 Puia sp.
TCAAAAACGATCACGTTTAAAGGTAAAATGTATGATCCAACGAGCGGCAAGGATATGGATGTGAAGGAAACTTTACAATTTGTTGACGACAACACGCTCAGATCCCAGATGTTTGTGGAAACAGGATCAGGGGAATTTAAAACGATGGAAATAACTTCCAACCGGGCTAAATAACAACAATGTTTGCTATGAATTGGCTGTATATTTCAAAACACAAATAACGTTATACATCGAAACATCGCCAAACACCAAAGAAATAAAACGATTTTCATGCGCATTATTCATCTAACAGACAATTATTTAATTCGCAAATAATCTTTAAATCATCCCTTAATTGGTTCAAACTTTGAATAGTAAGGGCAGAAACCACTCTTTTCAGTTATCCATTACAGTTAGATTATAAGATCTGCGAGGATGTACGCCCGGAACGTCAGTGGGAAGAACCGTTGACGAGCGCCTTTACTGGAAAAGTGCAAAGTAAAATCACAAATTAGTTGTGTATTAGGTACATACTATTTCGCATATACGTGGCTGTTTTACAGTTTGATCCGCGTTGCAATACATCTCATCACTGAAATTTTTTTTGCAAAGCCTTAGCAAGACTTGCCTCGTATCCATTGGAAGATTCAGGATGACTGTTATCCCGTTCGGGTGCGTATAGAATTTGGCGCGAAGAGGGTCTGCGTCACATACCGGTAAGCAAACCTATCAGAGGAGGCTTTCGCGGAGGAATGAAGGATATCTTATTATTTACTTTTACGCAATGTTCCAAAAGTTGAAATCAATATATCGATTTTGTATCTGTTTTTTGCCTTAATTCCAAACACTGCTTTTTCAGCATCATTGATGGGAATCATTGTTTCCGCAAGGTAGCTTGAATCCAAACTATAAATTGTCCATTGAGCCGTTTGCCCTAAAATAATTTGTTTTATCGAATCAATTTTAACTGCATTTCTTAAATTATTTCCAATCGTACCGACACAGCAACCCATCATTACAAATGACCTGAAAGAATCTGGCTGTGATTTTTTAAGAAGATAAAAAGTTGTGTAGTCAATTCCCTGCTTTTTTTCAATTTTATAGAAGGGCTGCAAAGTCATGAAATAGTGTGTTCTCCCAAGCTTTACTGTCGACTGAGCAATATTTATTTTGCAAGAGACGAAAAATAATCCCACAAAAATTAGCTTCTTTAAAATTGTCATTCAAAATCACGATTTAAAAATTCTCATTATCCTTCACCAACACGCTTATTTTTGTTTCAGAAGGTCTTCCAGCTTTTTCCTTCCGCCCTGTATGTTCTATTTGATATCCCTTTGACTTTCGGTGATATTTTTCATTAAGGCAAGCGTTGCTGTCCAATTTTGTGCGGTATGCTCATATGCTGTCCCTGTTGGGAAATTGTTTTGTGTCAAGGTAAGTTCTGTGCCGCTGTCTGCCGGCGATAACATAAAAGCAATGACCGAATAATTTTCAGGGTTATCCGGTAAACCCGAAAAACCACTCCAGTAGTTATATTTAAAAGTCTTCTCTTTTTCAAATTGCAGGATTGTCCCTTTGTCCCTGTAGTCCGTACCCTGGTAATTGCCGGTAAAAAGAATTTCGCTTCCAATCTTCCAATCCGAAATAACATCTGTCCCAAATAACCATTTCTTAATGATGGCAGGATTGGTGAGTGCATCCCAGACTTTTGAAGGGGTTGCCTTGATGTTGATGGTCATGGATAGGATTTTGTCAAATGCCATAATATTTTTTTTGTTCTTGCCTGCGGGCAATTGGGACAAAATTACATCATAATGAAATTCTTACCCTCATCCACAAAACGCCTCCTTGCGTGTGGGCCCTTTATTTGGCGTTCAATTTTGGCTGCAAGGCGTCATATGTTTTTTATAATCTTCGTTGGACGACTCTTTGTCAACGGATCGGCATAATCAGCATCATATTTTTTCGTGATCGCGTCAGTTAGTGCTTTCCAGTCAGGCGTCTCTCCGCCGGCCCCGCTTACGCAGGATCAATGAGTATAGTATCGAAATCGAAGACGCCCGGTTAATTAAAGGATTTATTTAGATAAAACTCATTCAACATTTTCTAATTTTACGGCGATAATGATGGTTTTGATAAAATTGTGCTGATAAAGCCGTTACCACTTCAACTATTGGGTGGGTGTTTTTGCTGGTCTGGGAATTATGCCAGGATCGCATTGGGCTATTGCTCCTGCCGAGGAACATGTCAGCCTGATGATGCAAACCAAAACCATAATAGGATATCCGGATGGGTTTCTAAAGTAAACCTTATCGCATCTGGTATATTGATGCTTAAACAAATAATTTTGAAAATAATAAATTGGTAAAACTGTGGCTAAAAACAATTTATTGCGAATGGACAATGTAGGCATCGTTGTAGAATCCCTCGATGACACCATTCCTTTTTTCGAGGAGATAGGGTTGAAGCTCGAAGGGCGAACCGTTGTCGAAGGTGAATGGGTTGGCCGTGTTACAGGTCTCGGATCGCAGTGCGTAGAAATCGCGATGATGGTGACCCCCGACGGACATAGCCGCCTCGAGATTTCGCAATTCCGCACCCCGCGTACGATCTCAGATCACAGGGCTGCACCTGTAAACTCTCTGGGTTATCTAAGGGTCATGTTTACCGTTGAGGACATTGATGAGATGGTTTCCAGGCTCTGCACACATGGCGCTCACCTTGTTGGCGAAGTGGTTCAGTACGAGGACTCGTATCGGCTCTGTTATATGCGGGGAACCGGGGGGCTTTTGATCGGTCTGGCGGAACAACTCGGAAATAAATGAAATTTAGGCCGACCACCGAGCTACTTATTCAGGTCGTTGTCAACCGTTATATTGTGAAGACTATAACGAACATTTTTTCCAGTTGAAACCGCGTCCTGGCGGCCGAAGTATAACGGGTATTCAAATTTGGGTATGGGCAAGTAAATATGAAATTGCAGGATTCAAAATAAAAATAGTAGGTCACCTAATGATTAGCTGATTATAATTTGTTTGGAAACCAAGACCAGAGCAGCCGCCAGGAGATATAGCAATGGATTTTATTTTAGTTTTGTGATTTCGGTGAGCCTTCGTTTATTGCTGACGATTTGCAAGTTGCGCTTCTAACATAAACGCGTGTCGTTTGCGCAGGGCATTTAAACAGTTTATTATTTTCCAAAACGAATGACAAATGAGTAAGGTCAAAGTCATTGCTTTTTCGGTTTCCTTAGACGGATATGGAGCTGGTACTGCCCAAAATATAGACAATCCGTTAGGAACCCGGGGTCATGAACTTTTCACATGGTTCTACCAGACAAAAACCTTTCAGAAAATTATTGGCAAAGAAGGCGGAACCGAGGGAATAGATAATGCCGTCGCTGAAAACTCATTTGAAAATGTGGGTGCTTGTATAATGGGACGCAATATGTTTGGACCTATTCGCGGACAATGGGAAAATGATGATTGGAAAGGGTGGTGGGGAGAAGATCCTCCTTTCCATGTACCTGTATTTGTCTTAACCCATTACGAAAGAAACCCCATCAAAATGAAAGGCGGAACAGAATTTTACTTTGTGACCGATGGAATTGAGTCTGCATTGGAGCAATCTAAAAGAGTGGCTGATGGAAAGGATATCCGTGTCGGTGGCGGAATTTCAACCATACATCAATTTTTGAAGGCCGGATATATTGATGAAATAAGAATTGCATTTTCACCTATCTTTCTTGGTTCTGGAGAGCATTTATTTTCCGGAATAGACTTACCTGCGTTAGGTTTCACACAAATTCAAAAGATTAACGGAGAAGATGCCACTCACATCACTTTGACAAAAAAATAGGACTGGGAATGGACTACCACTATTCAAATTGTCAAAAAATGGCGAACCTTTCAGAACCTGAGCAGTACGTCGCAATGGAGCTTAATGTCTGCGTAACAGCGGGGCTGGCCAATCCGGCTGGTTTGTCTTCACCATAGTCGGGGCATGTAGTGGATTGTAGCTGTTTTAGCTCGCTCCTTTATGTTCTGATTATTTGTTATTTATTATTCTTATTTACCGGAATTCACTGACCGCTTTAAATAATGGTCGTTCATCAGATTTTACCATTTCAAAAATAAAAATGATGTTCAATCCGGTTCACCTCATGGTGTTCAATCTCGCCGGATTACGCAGGTTGATGACAATTCATATCTGATCATCAAACAAATTATTGGTACAGGTCTATTTTGTCAACGCCTTATCATTTTATCCCTGATTATTTGATTGACGACCTTTTCACGCAGGCTTTGTCCAATGGCGATTTTTTCATTTCCGATATGCAAAGTGTTTCCTTCAATACTTTTAATTTTACTTAAGTTGACGATGAAAGATTTGTGAACCTTGATGAAAGTATCTGCAGGCAATTGTTCTTCCAGGCTTTTGATGGTAACATAGACCATCATTTTCTTTGTATTCGTATAGAGCATTACGTAATTCGCCATGGCTTCTGCATAAATCAAATCGTGATAAAAAACTTTCTCAATCTGGTTATTATTTTTTATAAAAAAATGATCGCTTTCCTTAAATTGCTGCGTTTTCGTTGATTTTTTTAGCTCTCTTATGTCTTTTGCTTTGCTGCATGCTTTTAAAAAACGTTCAAAAGCAATTGGTTTTACCAGGTAATCCAACACATCCAACCCATACGCCTCCGCAGCATGATCGGCGTAAGCAGTTGTCATAATGATACTGGCATCCGTTTTTGAAGATTTCAGAAAGTCAATGCCACTGATTTTAGGCATATTGATATCTAAAAAAATGATGTCGATATCATTGTCATGTAGCAATGACATTGCCTTTAGTGGGTTTTCCGCTTGCCCCTCCAGCGATAAAAAATCGATTTCTTCAATGAACTCCTGCAATATTTTTCTTGCAATCGGTTCGTCATCAACGATGATGGATTTCAGTTTCATGCCAGCGTAATGATTAGATTTGTTTGGTAAAAATTATCCTCTATGGTGGTTGTCAATTCGTGCCTTTTATCATATAAAAGGGCGAGTCTTCTTTTCAGGTTCACAATGCCAATCCCACCTGAATTGTTAGCCGTATTTGTTTGCAAATATTCCTTTGTATTGCTGACGAGGCAATGCAAAACTTGTTGATTTGTATATATTTTGATGGTGATTTTATTTTCCTTGTCAGAAAAATTACTGACAAATTTGAAAGCATTTTCAACAAGTACTACCAATAAAAGTGGAGCAATGGTCAAACCGGTGAAAGTATTTTCAATTTCAAAATCAACGATTAATTTTTCATCTTTTCGCAAACGTTGAAACGTTACATAATTTTTTATGTAGTCCATTTCCTTTTCTAAACATACCTTTTCTGCACCACAATCATATAGTTGATATCTCAACAATTCCGAGAATTGCAAGAGTATGTTTCTTGCCGACTTATTATTTTTATCAATATGCCCGTAGATAGTGTTCAGTGAGTTGAAGAATGCATGAGGATTTATTTGCGCTTTTAAATAATCCAATTCATTTTTTGCTCTTTCTTTTTCCATCAATTCCAATTCCTGCTGGGTTTTTATCCTGTCAAAGACCATTTTTACCACCACGACAAGCAACACCCAAAGAGAAATATTGATCAGGGAATTAAAATATAATCTACCCCAATCAGTAACAGCAGTGTGAAAAAAATGCTGATTCATTTGGAATGCAACCAAGCTTCTCAGCCATGCAGATAGCGCAATGGTTCCTATTGTTGCCAGAACAAAAAGCGCATACCGCTTTTTGAATAAGAACCGGGGGACAATGAAATTACTGACCAGATAAAAATCCGCTGTGATAAATATCAAATAGCAAAACTCTACCGTAACTGTTTTTGCAAGGGTGATGGTATAACTGCGAAAAATAAGAATCCATAATAGGTAAATTCCTGTCCAAAAAAGAAAATGATATAATAATGTTCTTTTTTTCAATTTCAACATTTTCATAAAGGTAAAAACATTGTGTGGCTGTTGAATTTTATTACATCAAGCATTAGAAATCCTTGATGAACAGTATTTATTTCAGTCAGGTGTCCTTTTGAGAACTTCCGGTGTATCGAATTGACCAACTGTTAAAAGGGTTTGGTCAAGGATTTAACTCATTTGGTGTAAAAAATTTATTGGTCATAAAAATTATTTTTCTTTTTGAGGTGTAATTTCTTTATCAACATGTTTAAAAAAATAAAATTATGGCAAACAAAAAGTATTTTCAAAACGATGAAAACAATGATGGCATTGACAGGGCTGGTTTTCTAAAATGCATGGCCTGGGCGGGAACCGGGGTGATATGGATGATGTCGGGGGGAATCATGAAATCATTTGGCATGAGTCAGATGATCGACAGGACTACCGGAGGTCTTAAAAATGGTTTGATAATGCCGGAATCGGATTTCAGTTTTGTTCAAATAAGCGATAGTCATATAGGTTTTAATAAAGCGGCCAACCCGGATGTTGCAGGAACACTGCAAGCTGCAATTGCAAAAATCAATGCGATGCCTACCCAGCCGACTTTTGTGCTACACACCGGCGATCTCACACAGCTTGCTCAACCTGATGAATTTGATACCCTTGAGCAATCCCTGAAAAGCATAAAGACCGAAAAAATATTTTATGTACCTGGTGAGCATGACGTTACTGACAACGGGAAATTATATATGGAACGATTTGGGAAAGGAACACAAGGTGATGGCTGGTATAGTTTTGATTCCCATGGTGCGCATTTTATTGGACTGGTAAACGTATTGACCCAAGGCGATGGAAGCTTTGGCGTACTTGGGGCTGAACAATTAGCCTGGCTGGAAAAAGATGTAAAATCGCTTTCGAGCAGCACACCGATCGTCGTGTTTGCGCATGTTCCGTTATGGGCTGTATATCCGCAATGGGGCTGGGGAACAAAAGACAGTGAACAAGCACTTTCATATCTCAGACGTTTTGGGTCGGTTTCTGTCCTGAATGGTCACATACATCAGACAATACAAAAAGTGGAGGGCAATATTACTTTTCATACCGCCATGTCAACTGCCTTTCCACAACCTGCACCAGGCACAGCGCCATCCCCTGGTCCCATGAAAGTTCCTGCAGAAAAACTCAGAAGTGTTTTGGGATTGACCAGTGTCCATTACGCTGAGCACAACCACAGCCTGGCAATCACAGATATTCCTTTGGTCGAAACAACAGAAAAAATGTTGCAAAACTGATGCCCCTTTCAATCAATTAATTCAGCAGAATCCAAGAATACGATATGAAACAAATTATTTTGTTATTGTTACCTGCAATAATGGGAAACATGGTCTGGGCCCAATACAAGCCTCTTGATAAAGGATCGTCCATACAATTCACCATAAAAAATTTTGGCATCAATACGGGGGGTTCATTTACCGGACTACAAGGAGAAATAAATTTTGATAGTCACGATTTATCTGCGGCCAAAGTTAACGTTAGTATTGATGCAGGTACCATCAATACCGACAATGAAACGAGAGATGAGCATTTACGACAGGACACTTATTTTGATGTTAAGGATTATCCCCGAATCTCGTTTGTTTCAACCAAAATAACCGCTTCAGACAAAACAGGCGTCCTGTTTATTTTCGGGAAACTTACAATCAAAAACCAGACCAGAGAGATTTCATTTCCATTTACTGTAACGCCTAACGGCAATGGATATCTGTTCAAGGGCACCTTCAATATCAACAGAAAGGATTTCGGGGTCGGAGGCACAAGCATAATTTCAAATAGTCTGGAAGTACAGTTGAGCATATTAGCCACGAAATAAAACGCGAGGCAGGATTAAAAAAATATAATCTCTTCAGTCATGCGGATAAACAACAAATTCAAAATAATGTCGGCTCTCATTTTCGCTGGAATTATCAGTGCAGCGTTAATTAAGCCCGGAAGCACTAATGATTACACGAACCTACAGGTATTGCCAAAAGATATTACCCCAAAGGATTTACAAAGAATTATGGTGGATGAATTTCAGGATGGACTCGGGGTTGGCTGTAATTTCTGCCATGCACAGGAAAAGGGATCACTTCATCTTGACTACGCAAGCGATGCCAAACCCGAAAAAGAAATTGCCAGGGCAATGATGCGCATGACGATGGATATCAATAAAAGGTATTTTGCTGACGAGCAGCCTGCAATCGGTGATAGTTTGATGACGATCTCCTGCAGCAACTGCCATCATGGGACCGCACATCCCGGTCTTAATGAATAAGGTATCAAAAACAATTGGCTTAAAGATTCAGGAAAAATATTACCTGCTGAATAGCCATTCGGTCCTGGGGAATTCAAGGGTAAAGCAGCTGCTTTTTAAGAGAACATCAGGATTGATTAACCATATATCCGCCTTAAGACTTTCGCAAGCAGGTAAGCTTTGATGAACGCAGAAGTAAAATATAAGATTATAAGCTAACCGATAATGATTTTTTTCGGGCCATTATTGATGTATTTAATGGTAAAGCCCGGCATTGCTGCCGGGCTTCTTATTTATCAAAATTTTTCCGATTGTTTTTACCGAGATACCAATAAAATACTATTCAACATTTTTGTTTATTTTCTTGTAAATATTCCAGTCATTTGAATTGCCTGATTGGAGAATTAATTGCTGATCTGCATTTTCAAGCGTTACATAATAAGTAGTTGCATCCTTTGAGGCATTTTCAAACAAATCTGAGATCCAATAATTGCTGTAAGTATTTTTAAGATCAGCTTGTAGTTTAATTGGCAAATCCCCGGAAGGAATATTTTTTGATACAGCAAGTAACCTGCCTGCCGGGTTATAATAAGCAAACATCACCTGATCGTTCAGACTAAAGGTGGCTTTGCTGAAGTTTTTCTTTTGCTGCCATTGGACATTTGAGGCAGTTTTAAAATCGTGGCGGAAGGATGATTCAACAGACTTGCTGATACCATCATTGTCATTTGCAAATGTGCTGCTGATTCCTGCAGCAAGTGTTAACGCGATTGCTAAAAAAGTCTTTTTCATGATTGTATTTTTAAAAGTTTGATAATTTGATAATTAATTCACGACACAAAAGTATATTCGAAACATGCCCTATGCAAGCGGATAGTGATTGTCGGCGAAGAAGGAAAAAAAGAAATCTTTTGATATAAGAAAAAATGGATTTCGTCTCAACATTTGGGCAGTTGGGACTTTTGAGTAAAATTACTGCTAATTTAAACGGTATTGAATGTCGGGCATTCCCAAAGAAAAGCGCAGTCTAAAAAAAATAATCTCAGGTTTCTGACTTCTGTTTTTTCCCATCACATGTTATCCGATATATTTTCTGTCTGGAAGTTTTAAGAAAAATTAAAAGGGTGTACCTAAGGCAATACGCAAATAATTAACCCTTGTCACGGTGACCTCAACAGAGGCAAGGCCTTGCAAAATAAGGAGCCGCTTTGAGTATATCGGTTCTATTGGAGATCGTTTGGAACCTGAAGAGTGCGACAGGTGAAGCAATGTACCAGTTGGTTGACCAACTCAGCATCCAGGATAATTCCTGCCAATGCTAAAAAATCAAGTCTCCTGGCACAGATTCGGCCAATAACCTCTTTCTCGCCAACATTGGTTCAATCAGAAAAACTTACAAACGTGCATGTAAAACCCCCAAATTATTAATGATTAAAGCGAGTTTACTGGTTATCCCCTGAAAAGGAAAAAAATAAGTTGAATTATAATGCCCGACAGAATTCAGGTATGGAAAAAGCCGGTATACCTTGTCAATTCTGGTGAAATCCTGAACCTGCTGTTATCAAATCTTTACATAATTTTTAATTAATTGAGAAGAATTTCCCATTAACATTTTGATTTTTTCATTTGCTGAATTTTTGCAGCCAATTAAACCAGGAATATATGTTTGCAAAACCAATCAGCTGCTGGGTAAGAGTCATACTGCCTGTCCTTTTTACCTGCTCCTGCCTTGTTTTAACTGCCCAAACCATCAGGGGGAAGGTCTTTGATGCTGCAACCGGCGAACCGATGGCAGGGGCAACGGTGCAACTCAGGCAGACGCGTTACGCGACAGTGGTAAATCTCGACGGTTCATACCAATTTAAAAATGTAAAGCCCGGCAGGTACGAATTAGCTGCGAGCCTGGTAGGTTACAAAATTTCCAAAAATGTTGCCATCACGGTTTCCGAAAACCTGGTTACGACTCTCCCCGATATCTTGCTGGATATCGATGCCAAGGAGCTGGTACAGGTTGTAGTTAACACGGCTGGAGGTTCTGAGCGTGGGGCACGAAACCGAGAAAAAAATGGAGATGTTGTACAAAATATATTGTCAGAAAAAACCATTCAGCTGCTTCCGGATGTAACAGTGGCCAATGCTTTGCAAAGGGTAAGCGGCGTCACGATCCAGCGCGACAATACCGGAGACGGTCGCTACGCGATTATCCGGGGTATGGATCAGCGTTATAACACCACACTGGTTAACGGAATAAAAATACCCAGCCCCGATGATAAATATCGATTTGTACCGATGGACATATTTCCTTCTGAAATGCTGGAAAGACTCGAGGTAATAAAAGCCCTGACCCCAAATATGGAAGGTGATGCCATAGGAGGCACCATGAACCTGGTGATGAAGAGTGCCCCGGAGCGTTTCCTGCTCAGTGCAAATATATCGGGCGGGTATTCTACCCTTTTTTCTGACAGACCCTTTACTTCTTTTAATCATTCCGGCATCAACAAACTTTCGCCAGCGGAAATTCACGGAAACAACTACGCAGCAAGTCCTGGCGCGGACTTTCCTTTAACCAATCTTAATTTTTCAAATAAGGCAAATCCGGTCAACAGCACGATGGGTTTTACCGTTGGTGACCGTTTCCTGGACAAAAAACTTGGCGTCATCCTGTCTGCCAGCTATCAGAATTTTTACAAGGGCGCTAATTCAGCAAGACTGGTGCCGGACGCGCAGCCCCTGCCTTCGCCATTACCGAATACCCTCAATCCTTCAGATGCCTATATCAGGCAATACAGCACACAGACGACCAGGATAGGCATCCAGAATAAGATCGATTATATTTTCAACGACAGAAACAGCATTTCTCTCTTCAATATGTACCTGCATCAAAA
>DATGFZ010000254.1:0-3512 GCA_035308805.1 Puia sp.
AAAGCAGATCTAAAACCTGTGGTGGTGGCAAAATCCACCAGCGATTCTTCACAGTATAAATTCGTCATTCTGGAAACAAATAACAAATACAAGGCTTTAAAAAGATATAATCAACTGCTTTCCTATCTTCTAAAAATAAAAATGCAGACAAAGGATTCTGCTTTTTTTAAATTATATTTTGCTTTTCCGGCATTACCAAAAGATACGGTTCATATTAAAGATTCCCTCAATCTTGTATATGCAACGCATACATTTATTGAACCGGCAATGAATAATTGAAACAACAATCCGTGGTTTAAAAAATTTGAACGCTTAATAAACGGCACCATTTTTCATCACCCATTTTATTTTTCGAACCAGGGATATATTGGTTGATGGGTCACCTTCCACTACAATAATGTCTGCAAATAATTTTTTCTTTATTCTTCCAACCTGGTCGCCTATTTTAAAGACATCTGCATTAACGGAAGTCGCTGATTTCAGCACATCAATGGGTTTCATTCCATACTCTACCATATCTTCCATTTCTCGGGCATTATCCCCATGAGTAAAAACGCCGACATCGCCACCCATGCAAATGATAACACCTGCGTCCAAAGCCGCCTTAAAACTTTTTCTTTTTTCAGCAATACGTTTTGGTTCGGGAAGCGTACCTTTTTTCCAACCGCGATATTGTTCAACTGCTTCGCTGGCGGCTAGTGTGGGACAAAGTGCAATATTTTTTTCTTTCATCATTTTAAAAATTTCAGGTGTGCCGGCGTCGCCATGTTCGATGGTTGTAACACCGGCAGCAATGGATCTGCGCATGCCTTCTTCTGTGCCGGAATGTGCAGCGACAATCCTTCCGCTGCTGTTTGCCACTTCGACGGCTTTTTTCATTTCTGCCATAGTAAAAGTTGGAGCCGCTTCGTAATTTTCGCCCCAGCCATAATCAGCATATAATTTTATTACATCAGCTCCTTTCCCAATCTGAGTCCGCACTTCCTTTGTAATTCCTTCCTCACCATCAGCTTCGGCGGCGCCTTTTGGAACGACAACATCATAACTTAAATTTTTCGGACCATAACTTCCTGTGGCAACAATGGCTCTTGTTGATGCCAATATCCGCGGACCTGGAATAATTCCTTTTTCAATTGCTTCTTTCAAACCAACATCGTCATACCATGACCCTTCCGTCCCCAGATCACGGGTTGTCGTAAACCCCGCCTTCAATGTATTTCGTGCATGAACCGTTGCTCTGGCAACACGTTCTGCACGCGATTCCTTCAAAACCTGGTCATTCCAGGAAGTTTCATTGTAAGGATGCAGAAACAAATGACTGTGTCCTTCAATGAATCCCGGTAAAATGGTACAGCCGGGAAAGTCAATTACTATTGTATTAGCGGGTATATTTATCGATTTGGCATCTCCGACCGCAGTAATACCATTTCTATAAACCAGTACCATCCAACCCGGATGCATCTGATCTCCGTCAAATACACGGTCAGCTTTTAGAAGATAAAATGAATCTGTTCTAAAATTTTGTGAGGAAGAAAATTTGGGGAAGAATAAAAGAAAAATGAAAAATATTTTATACGATTTTCTCATGAGATTTTTTTCTTAGTGATTCCCAAAGAATGAAATTTATTCCAAAGATCGTTCAACTCCTCTGAAAAATCCTTCAGATTCTGCAATTCCAGGCAGCGGATCTTTCATCAAATTTTCATATTCAAAACTGCATTTACCGGAATATTTAATTTTCTTAAGTTCTTTTAATAAAGAAACATAATCTATGATGCCTCGCCCGACCTCTATTGATTTCCCTTCGTTTACCGCCGCAGAAACATCCTTAATGTGCATATCGAAAATCCGTGAGCCATAGTCTGCAACTGCTTTTGCCGGGTTAATGCCTGCACGCATGGCATGGCCGATATCGAGACATAAACCAATTCTGCTGTCCAGGTTTTTTATGCGATCATAAACGTCTTTTGGTCCCGGATATAATTTGTCCTCCGGTCCGTGATTATGAATTGCTGCCCGGATATTGTAGGTCCGGGACTGCCGTTCCAATTGTGGCAATAGATCATAAATCGGTGCACAAACAATTAAACTGACCCCAACTTTTTTCGCATAGTCAAATGCATTGTTCAATTCGTTTTCATCTTTCATGTAAATAACGCCGACTGCATAAATTGTTATCCCGGCTGCAGTGAATTTTGACCTTACTTCGTCAATTTTTTCCTGCGTGCTATTCAACGGTAAATGAAAATCTTTTATCGAGAGGGCATTTATTCCGACTCTTTGCATCATGGTAATTGACTGATCAACACTGAAATTTAAGAATGAATATCCTGCGATTCCCAGTTGCAAAAAATCTTTATCTGCGTTTTCATTTCGCAGAGAAAAATGGTTTTTGTTAAATGAAGTGAATACCCCTGGAACAGTTAAGCCAACTGTACTTAATCTTAAAAAACTTCTTCTGGAAGACATAAAAAAAGTTAGAAGGTTAATAACCTAAGTTGAATTTTGAGAACTGGGATTTTGCCCGGTACCAAAACAAAACCATTACTTATCCGCTGACTAAAAGATCAAGTTACGACAAATAATCATTTTGTGCAGGGGATGGTTTTCTGCACGAAAATAAACAGAGAAAGTGTGACCGGTGGTAGTGAAATTCAGGCTGAATTAACCCAGTTGCAAGATGTATCCGAAAATTAAGACGGCAACGGTTATGCCTGCGATAAAACAAAAAATAAGTTTGGTTAAAGGGCGTTCTACAACGCTCATTATGTGTTTCATAAGAACCGACTTTAGGGTTATTCATAAAACGAAGTCAGGCGTTTAATATTGCGTGGGAAGACAACTTTCGATAGGCTATTGTTTTTCCAGCTCAGCGAATGGTACATTCAAGACTTCATATTTTTCGGGGTTGGGTAAGCTATAATGCCACCACTCTGTGGGGAATGCAAGAAATCCGTATTTCTCCATAGTCTCTTTTAATAGTTTTCTGTTCCTTAACACTTCAACCGGTAAATACATAAAATCATGATGGGCGGAATCCGTGAAATTATCGAAACCCGTTGGCATTTTTAATTCTTTTTTTGTTTTAAGATCAATGATGGTGAGGTCAACGGCAATGCCACGATTATGACCACTTCCTTTTTTGGGATCTGCAACATAACGATCATCATGCACCAATTCCCAGAATTTAACAGTCACGGAATATGGACGATATGCATCAAATATTTTCAGTCCCAAGCCTTTTCCATTGAGCTCCCTTTGCACTTGCAACAATGCCTTCGCAGCAGGCAAACGAAGAAAAGTGAAAGCTGGCTCTTCGGGGTACATTACGCGACCCATAAAATTATTTTCGGAAGCGTAACGCAAATCAAGATCAAGATTGGGAATACTTTTTTTAAGGTTTACCATTAGTTTGTTGGAATCAGCTTTTACTGTTTGGTCATAATCATCTGCATTATTAATAACATAGAGTGAAGAATCCTGAACATCCTGGGCAACTCCGTAGTAAGTAT
>DATGFZ010000255.1:0-1762 GCA_035308805.1 Puia sp.
ATAGATAGGTGTTTCACCTATTTATAACGATCAAATATTTTTAAAACAAATCCTAGGCGAACACACGAATCGTTAATATATCACGGTAACCCATGACCGTAAACCCCTTATTAGATTAGCTCGGTCTTCAATTTTTTTATTGCTGATTTGGTTATAATTAAAATTATTTCACGTGGGTCCCGCAATCAAACAATAAGACGCTTTTTCCTTTCGGGATAAGACATCAGTGCGCGCCTATTATTAATACAATCATGGCCGCCTTTCATCCAAAAACTACGAAACTATTTTTTGACAGTTATTGAATTAATTTGGCTGACTCGGCCGGCTTTCTTATTAAACCTGGCATTGTTGGTCCTGAGTTAGTGCTGGGCTAATCATTTGATGAGATCAGATTTAATGAAATTCCCGATGAACAATCCAGGCATCTCGGGTGTACCACAATGACCAGCGTTTGCGCGGATAAATCTTAATTTTAGTTGCGATCAGATTTTATGTATAATCGGGGTTATGAAAAGTTATGTTTATTTATCACCGTTATATATCAGATTAACTGATTCTCCTTGCCCTTATTTTTCTCCCAATCTTTCACGAATTTTTTTTTTGGTAAGTTTGCAGGTAGAAATTATTATTTACCTGAACCTGAATATTGACGATACCGACCTTTTTAATGCCTTTAAAAGAGGGGAACCCCGGGCATCAGATAAAATATTTACCGAATATTTCCGGCAACTCTGTTTTTTTGCCGAACGGCTCAGCGGGAACAAAGAAGAGTCGGAGGACGTGGTCGCGGACAGCTTTGTAAAAATGCTGCAACGCAGAGAGAGTTTTGAAAATATGGAAAACATCAAAGCCTTCCTTTATGTCACCACCCGCAACGCCTGCATCAATCAGTACAAAGCGGGAAAAAGACATGTGCTGGCACACCGGCAAATGGAGTATCTGCTCAGAACGGACGCAATAAAAGAAGGTCCCTTCGAAGAAGAGATAATCCGCGCAGAAGTGATCGCCGAAATTTATAAGGAAGTTGAAAATCTCCCGGACCGGGCCCGCGAAATCTTTAAAATGATCTTCATAAACGGAATGTCCACTGCAGAGATCGCGCAAAAACTCGGTATCGAGATGCAGACCGTTCGGAGCCAGAAGGCGCGCGCATTGCAACTACTGAAAGCTGAACTCCTAAAAAAAGGAAATATTACCGCACTCGTCTATTTGATTAGCTGCTTTGCTGTTCATAACTGAGTTGGCTCATTCGTTTCGAAAACGGGCAAGCCCATGTTCGTTAATGGCTATGAAAAGTTCCGGGAAACAAATTAGCTATATTAATAAGGCGGTTCTGTAATTGGCATGACACTGGCATGTACATCTAAAAAACCATGAAAAAGAGCATATCCGTTTCAGTTTTGGTGCTAATAATTGGTCTCTTTACCAGATCCGCGGTTTCCGCCCAGCAGCAGAATGGATACGTTTACAAACCTGAATCTGTAACATTGTATAATACGATTGCACACATGGACAGCGTTTATTTCGATGCCTATAATTCCTGCGATATGAATTTCCAGGCAGCCATTTTTGCCGACAGCATTGAATTTTACCATGATAAGAGTGGTCTGGAAACCTCCAAAAAAGACTTGCTGGCTGCAATAAAGGAAAACATTTGCGGGAAAGTGACCCGCGTCCTGGTTAAAGGGAGTTTGGAAGTCTATCCAATTCCCGGTTACGGTGCGGTTGAGATCGCCCTCCACCAGTTCATCAATCATATGGA
>DATGFZ010000256.1:0-17660 GCA_035308805.1 Puia sp.
ATTGAATTGGACTTGCTCCGGAAACTTCCATCGCATCAATTTGTTCGGTCACATTCATGCTTCCCAATTCAGCACCAATGCCTGAAGAAATTTTTCCCGCGCAAATTAATGCTATAATTACCGGGCAAATTTCTCTAATTGCCGAAACGGCAACCATTCCCGGAACTAAGCTCTCTGCTCCAAATGCTTTCATGGACGGTTCTGATTGGAGGGTCAGCACAAAACCTAAAACAAACCCAGTAACTGCAACAATGGGAAAGGATTTGTAGCCAATAAAATAACATTGCCTTGTTAATTCATTCCATTCAAAACCCTTCTTAAAAATATTTTTGAGGAAAAGCATGAAGAAATCGGCCTGCTCTCCGGTTTTGATCAACATGTTCTTTATTGTTTGATAAACTTGTGTTAGCATATAGATGACTTATAGCTTGTGTTAGCATATAGATGACTTAAAGTAAGAAGATAAAAATTATTCCAAAAACCTCCTTCACGAAAAAATCGCTGATTAAATATGGATTAGCCTTTGGAGGAAGGACTCCCGCTATTTTCTTTGGTTAAACTTCCAATCCAGATCAACAAAATGGGGATTTTTTTACTCATTTTCGGATCTGTTATCCGCCAAAAGTGGAATTTAACCGAAAAAATATTTCAACTAACAATGGCATATTTTTAGAATTGGAAAAAGCAAATCTTTAATGCTAAAATGCCTTTATGTTAGTTTCAACAAGAAAACAACTCCTGGTTAAACGGGTTAACATCAGCAAACCCAGTGACATCAATTACTGGACAAAAAAATGGGAAATTTCCGCGCATCAGTTACTGGCGGCCATCATCAATACGAAAAGCACTAGCGTAATTCGTATCAGAGACTACCTGGAAAGATTTGGGTTTTATAATCTGCCAACTGACAGAAATTAGGTTGTTGAAGTTGATCTTACGGATTTGAACTTACGTTTCTTCATCAGAATTGTTCCTTTACTGTCCGTCAATATTTTTGTAAAGGAAGCGCCGAAATATAGTATGATGGACGAGTAATATACCCACAACATAAAAATTAAAATGGCCGCTGTCGCGCCATAAGTTGCGCCGACACTTGAATTTCCGAGATAAATACCGATAAATAATTTTCCGATTAGAAAAAGAAAAGCGGTGAAAGATGCGCCGATGAGCGCGTCCTTCCAGCTGATTATTGCAGCAGGAAGTACTTTGAATATTATGGCAAAAAGAATAGTGATCACCAAAAAAATAACCAAAATATTAAGCACGTAGAAGGTCTCCACGACATATGGCGGAAAATGTTGCTTTAATGTTTCACTCAATACATCAACCACCGCATTTATTATCAATGACACAAGCAAAATAAATGCAACGCCCGCAATAAGTGAGAACGATAATAGCTTGTTGCGTACAAAATTTATCAGGCCTTTTCCGGGAGGAGTCGCATTTACCTTCCACAGCACATTGATGGAACTCTGAATCTCTGAGAATACGCTTGATGCACCAACAATTAAAACAATGAAGCCAATAATCCCCCCCAAAAGGCCGTGATGTGTATTTTGAATGTTTTGAATTATCTGCTGTATTTGCATTGCCGCCCCTTTGCCTACCAGTCCGCTTATCTGCATGTACACTTTCCCTTCTACAGCTTGCTTGCCGTAAAAAACGCCCGCAAAAGAAATGATCACGATTAAAAACGGAGCAATTGAAAAAACGGTGTAATACGATAATGAAGCGCTAAGCGTCAGTCCGTTTGAATCTGTAAAAAGTAAAGCTGTTTTTTTAAAATAATGAAAGAATTTATTGACCTGTTTAAATATCATTTTCGTCTTGAATTAAAATTCACTTTTTTGGTTATAAATTAATTCCCGAATGAAAAATAATAACCATAAAAGAACATACCTTTTTTTGTTTATGCTCTTTCTATTTTCTGTCTCCGTGAACAAATTAAGCTTCTGTGCTCTTTCTTCCGGACACCAAAGAGACGATAAATAAAACTAAGAAAATGAAAAAAAGTATTTTGGCTATATAAGCCGCGCTTGCAGCAATTCCAAAAAAACCAAAAATACCCGTGATAATTGCAATTACTAAGAATATGACTGTCCAGCGTAACATATGAATTATTTTAGTTATTAAATAATTTGGGTTCCGTACTTGTATTTCCAAAAAAATAAATTACTTCCCCGCGTTCGGGGTCATTAGGTGATTTATTTAATACCAGCCGATTTTTCAATTCTCGATCATTTCCATGTTGTAGGAAATATTTCATGAGCGGTGACCGGGGTTTTTTCATTCTCCTTTCCTTCCAGTTAATTTCATTCTTCATTTTGTTTTTCTTTACCATAGGATAAAACAAAAAACCTGCCTGTTGGAAATCCTGCCAAAATCAGTAGTTTCCGGGGAAAAAAATCATTTTATTGAGGAAATTGAGAAACGATCTAAACCGAAAGGACTGTTAACCCAAATGCTAAAGAAAAAATGAATGGTGATTGTGAATTGTGATCAACAACTTTAAAAGATGAATAGGCATTTGGGACCAGGTATTTTTTAATAGGCAGGCTTTTTGATTTATAATCATAAATATGATCAGTCAAATAACTCATATCAAACTATTGCTACAGAATTTCGAAGAGTATATCAAAAATGACATCGAACTCCTTAAATTAAAATCGGTTGATAAATCTGCCGATATTGTTTCATCTGTATTTGCGTCCATCGTTATTATCATCGCAGTAATCATATTTGCCTTTATTCTGAGCATTGGATTGTCTTTTTATATCGGACGAATAATCGGAACTCCAGAATTCGGCTTCTTTATCATGTCAGGAGTTTGGGCAATCATATGTGTCTTTTTATATCTCTCCAGGAAAAAATGGATAAAGAAACCTGCGCAGGATGTGGTGGTGAAAAAGATTCTTGATTAACCTGATACCATTGAGGTTTACCAAAAGATCAACGATCGAAAGAAAATAATCTTAAAGCTTCATGTTTCTTACCCAGGATATTTCCAGTTATGGCCTGGGCTGCGATTAAACTGTAAGTAATGCCATTACCCCCAAAACCTAACGCGAAATAAGTGTGTGGTATTTGAGCATTTTTTCCTATATAAGGTAAGCCATCTTTTGTGGTGGCAAATGTGCCGGCCCATTGAAAATCTGTTTTGAATATTATTCCTGGAAATAGTTTTCCAAACGATCTCTCAAGCAGTTTTGCTTTTACGTGGATTTTTGAATCCCTGACAGAAGCATTTACAAAAATTTCGTCCTTTCCGCCAACTAAAATCCTGTTGTCTTTGGTCGTTCGTAAGTATAAATACGGATTTGCAGTTTCCCAGATGATGCAATTCCGGTACCATATTCTTTTTGTGTCAAGCGGCTCGCTGACAACGGCATAAGTGGAATTTAACCGTTCAACTTTTTTTGTAAGATGTTTTTGCGACTCATAGCCGCAAGCAATGACCAGGTTTTTTGCGCGGATAATGATTCCAGTTGACGTAGTCAGTCGAACACCTCTTTTTTTATGTTCGATCCCGACTATTTCGGTGTTGTCAAAAACATTGAGTCCTTTTTTTGTGTCGCTGATCAATAATTCATGGGTCAACTTAAAAGCATCCACCTGCCCTCCTTTTTCTGAAATTATTCCTGCGGGGGCATAAAACCCGAATTTCTTTTTTATTTCTTCTGGGGTGAGAAAAGAAAGCGCAATACCATTTTTTTTTCGCAGCTTATATTCGGTTTTCAGTTCTTCGACATCTTTTTTGAAGGATGCATATTGGACGCTTTTTTTGAATTCAAAATCAACTGGCGTTTTTAATTGATCGCATATTTTTCCCAAATCATCAATTGATTGAACACATAAATTATACGAAGCAATAGCGTTCTTTTCTCCGGTCATTTTCATTAATTTATGCAAAGGCGTATCAATTTCATACTGCAACAGCGAAGTACTTGCGGCGGTACTTCCGGTCCCAACATGTCTTTTATCGAATACCCCAACGCTCAATCCCGCCTTTAAAAGGTGATGGGCTACCAATGCACCGGTAATTCCAGCACCGATAACTGCCACATCAGTGTTGAAATTTTCCCGCAATGAGGGATAGTTAACCAGTATACCATTCTTCAAAAGCCAAAAAGGGTTTGATGAGTGCAGATCCATAATGCAAATATTATTTTAGACTGGATAAACGGGCCTCATTATTGACAGCAAAGTATATTATGCAATATGTATGCTGAAAAGTATTCAGTGGTTTATTGGTTGCTCTGGTTTTTATTATAAAGAATGGAAGGGAGCTTTTTACCCAGCAAAACTCGTCTCAACAAAGTGGTTTGATTATTACTGTGAACACTTCAATACGCTGGAGCTAAATGTAACATTTTACCGGTTCCCTAAAATCAGTTTTTTAGAAAATTGGTATAATAAAAGCCCGAATGAATTTATATTTTCCGTAAAAGCGCCAAGGCTGATTACACATTATAAACAATGTTACGATTGCGAACAACTCCTGCAGGAATTTTATGGAACGGTTGCGAAGGGATTAAGAAGCAAATTGGGTTGTATACTTTTTCAATTTCCGGCAAATCTGGCATTCTCCGAGGAAAAATTGGACAGGATTACAGGGGCGATGGATACTTCATTTGCCAATGTTGTCGAATTCAGAAATATCAGTTGGTGGAATGAAAAAGTTATGACCGCCTTTATGAAGAAGCAGATTATATTTTGTGGCGTGAGCATCAATAAGTTGCCAAGCGAGCCGGTAATTGTTTCTGACACGATTTATTATCGTTTTCACGGCGTTCCCAAATTGTATTCATCTTCCTATGCAGAAAGAGAAATAAAACAGATTGCCGATTCAATAAGAAATGCTGGCAATATAAAAAAAGCATTTGTTTATTTCAACAACACGGCGTCGTTGTCAGCAATCACCAATGCCAGGCAGTTGCAACGATATGCAAATGATCGATAATATTTTCATTGGCATGAGGTTTGAATTTATTTCTTTATAAAAAGAGATAAACATTTTTTATGAAGACCGCTGATTTTAAAATATTAGATCAGTTCGACCAGATGCAGGTTTTAGAGGATAAGGCAGTGTTTTTAGATTATCGCCAGGAAGGAGATTATTCTGTCGGACTATTTCAGCTTGATGGTTTCTATGTTGAAGTATTTTTTCATGTAATTAAATTGGCATACAAAAAAATCCGGGTTTTTGATGACACCAGGTTTTTGGATCAATATATCAATCAGATTGATATTACTGAATTATGCGACTGCAGACATTGAAATTACATGAATCTCTTTTCGATGTTGTGCAGAGCACTGCTCAGGGGACCTTCCATTTTTGTGGTACTATCATCCAGATGAGCATTTCCCAATAATAACCCCGCATGTATAGAAGCCGGTAAATAGAGTATCGCATTCGCTTTTTGAACGATTGTAAACGGATGCAGGGATACCGAACTGTTATTATTGATATCTTTTACTACCCTTATGGCTTCTTTCAGCATAAAATTCAATTCATGCCTGGTTTGTTCTTCCGTTGCCCCGGAATATCCTGCAACGCCGGAAACAATTGATGATGTTTTTGCTTCAAATATTTCATCGAGTTCATCATGAATTTCTCCATTTAATTCTGATGCGCTTAATTCATTGGCATCAATATAATTCATCAATCCTATAATGGTGACGGGCAAAGCAGCTTGTGCAAGCATTCCGGATTCAAAATTATCCGGCTTGTTAATCGGCTCAGAGGTATTCGGGTCGATTTTTTTTATTGGCGGATAACCAAGGTTGGTTTGAATGATTTCTATTAAGTTCATCGTGTTGATTTTAATATTTAGAAAGGATCCCACAATAAACATTTCAAAAAACCTGCCTGAATAGAAAATGGGAACATTTTATTATTGGGAGGAAAATACTACTCACGATTTTGCCCATTTGGGATTTAAGGGTGCAAATAAAATCATTAACAAAATGAAAACAAATCAAAATCAGAGCAGCAAGTATGGTTTTCCCAGAACCGCTTACCGGTTAATTTTCAAAAACATAAACGCTTTATGCAAATAAAAATATTTTTCTATAATTATGGGCAGTGGAATTATTTCAACAAAAAAAATAAAAAAACGACGACTAAAATCAGCAAAGACCAAGTTCAGTTTCATGTTTGAGTAAATTCCTTCTTTTTACTTTTTTGTCAGGCACTTATTTTGTTCTGTTTATTAAACAAATTTTTAAACAAAAAAAATATATATGAGATTGAATGAAAAAAAATCGCTGCTTAAATTGTGTATGCCGGTAATTGCTGGTTCTTTTGTTTTGTTTGCAGCGTCGTGCAGTAAGAACAATAATAATACCGGCGGGGGCGGATCAGTTGACACGGGTTCCGCAATGCTGGCAGTGGTAAATGCTTCACCCACTACAGCCATGTACAATGTGTATTCGGGTTCCAAGATTCTTACGCCCAATCAAATCGGATATGGTACTGCAACTGGTGTTGCAGGCGGAAATCCTTATGTTGGGGTGGTTCCGGGCACGGACTCCATCAGGGTAACTTCTACCACAGGAAGTCCATACGTTGTAAACGCGCCCTTTACATTTACAAACAATGCCGCTTACACCTTGTTTGTATACGACACTGCCGGCGCTTCGGGACAATTAAAGACATTATTATTAAATGACCCTGCAGCAAAACCAACTTCAGGACAGGCCGAGATCCGATTTATTAATTTGTCCTCGAACTCTGTTCCCCTTTATGTAAATTTTATCAATGGCACAGATACGGTAAGGGAAACGAACCTGAGCTATGCCGGTCTTGGATCAGTCAGTGCAGATTCATTATCCATGTTCACCACGGTTACTCCTGGCACTTACAATGTGGAAGTGTTAAATAATGAAGGGACCGTTATCACCAACGCAGGTTCGCAAACATTCAATGCAAATTCGGTTTATACCCTTTATGCCAAAGGTTACCAAAATGGTCTAAATGGAACCGACAGTCTTTCAGTGGGTACGATACAAAATTATTGACGGCTGGCGTCGGCTTGGTTTAAAATTCTTACCGTTGGAGAGTCTCACTTTTGGTGAGACTCTTCTTAATCGGGGCGGACTGGCTCATCCGGATATCTTCTCCAACACTTTTCCCAAATCAATATTATTTCCGATAACACCTTTAAAAAGATCACCAGTTTTTTTCAGCCTGTCAAATATAGTAGTGATGGTGAATTCGGAAGGTCTTAAACCTCTTTGTACCTCGTCCCATTGCAATGGTGCAGAAACTGTTGCTCCGGCTCTCGGTCTTAAACTATACGCACAGGCAAGTGTTTGTCCTCTTCTGTTCTGTAAATAATCAAGATATATTTTTTTATTTCCCCTTTTTTTAAGGTTTCTTTCGAGAGTTGTAAATGATGAAAGTTGGTCGCACACCAATTTACATAGTAAGTGTGCAAAATCCTTTGATTGATCATAAGAATATTTCCCTCCCATAGGTACATAAATATGAAGTCCGCTGGCACCCGAGGTTTTGCAAAAACTTTTCGCCTCACCCCTATCGAGTATTTCTTTAACGACATTTGCCACTTCAACAACCTGATCAAAATTATTTTTTTCAGAGGGATCAATGTCAATGATCATGTAATCAGGTTTATCCAGGGAATTTATGGTTGAATTCCAGGGATTCAATTCAATGCACCCTAAATTATTGAGATAAGCAAGGGTGGCCCTATCGTTGCAAATAATGTAATCAATATCTTTTCTTGCAGATACAGAATAAATTTTTTTCCTCTTTATCCACTTGGGGGCATCAACTCCCGCATCTTTGTGAAAAAAAACAGGATCATTAATTCCTCCGGGATTCCTTTTTAATGATTCGGGTCTGTTTTGTAAATAAGGTAAAATATAATCTGCAATTCCCTGGTAGTAGTCTATGACCATCCCCTTGGTTATTTTTTCTTTTGGAAAATATATTTTAGAAAGATTAGTGGTTTTTACTTTAATTTTTCCAAAAGCCAACTCATTGCCATTATTTTTCTCATCGGTTTTTTTTCTTTTTATATTTTTGGATGAAGAATCCTTTTTCATTATTGCCGTGCTTTCTTTTTTTATTGGTTTTGTAGCTGCCATGGTAAATTCATTGATGTTTTTATCTCCCCTTATTTCTTAAAAGACAGGTTGGCGCATTTTGCGGTCAATTGTACACTCCGCAAATTTTATTTTGCAAACATATTTTGGTTGAACCCGTCTTACTGGAGAATTCATTTTTACCCGCTCGTCAAACGATGATGTCTTTTTTTTAAAGGTTTTATTAAATCATATGTCTTCTTAAGGCTCTTTTCAGTAAAACCCGAACGGGTACGCCCGACATATTTTAATTTATCTCCGTCCTTAATTGCCAACACCAAAGCTCCAAAATATTTGCGCGCACCTGTTGGTTCCGTAAAGCCAACAATAAGCGCCTCTTGTGAATGATGATGTTTTATGCTCAACCATTCGTTTGTTCTTTTTCCTTTTTAGTAATATCCATTTGCTTTTTTCCCCATTATTCCTTCCAGGCCTTGTTCCTGGGCGGCGTTAAAAAAACTTATTCCTTCACCAAAGATGTGGTCCGAATATTTTATGACGTTTGTTTCTTTTAAAATCTTTCTTAGTAATTTCTTTCTTTCAGTGAGTGCTTCATCGCAAATATCTTCAAAACTGATTCCCTTGGATAAGCAGAGCTTTATGGCATTGTCCGTGATTTCAGCAATCACACGATATCCTTCCCATTTAATTTCAAATATCCATTGATCATCATTAAAAGCATCTTCCGCTTCTTTAGCCAACATCGGGTGAATGAAAAAATTCAGGTTTTCTCTATGGCTTCCCGTCGTACGGTACGGTTTTTTTTATGGGCTTCTTATTTCTTTCCAGCCACTTATTAATGGGTGAGTCTGATGGAGTTTCCTTTTCGCTGTCGTATTTTTTTTCGGTTGCATATTGATCTTTATGTTTTATCAGCAACCAGGCGTTGTCTTCTTTGCCTTTTAATTTTACCAGTGCAAATTCACCTTTCAATTTTTTTCCAAATAACGTAAATTTCAAGTTGCCTGCTTTTAACCCGGCTTTCAATTTTTTTTCAGCGATTTGCTTGTCATTATTTTCAATGTCAGTGTATTTCCCTTTATCCCAAATTTCGACAATGCCTGCACCGTAACCTTCCGGGATCACGCCCTTAAAATCTTTGTAATCATAAGGATGATCTTCAACCATCATAGCTAACCTCTTATCTTCCGGATTCATTGAAGGTCCTCTTGGGACGGCCCAACTTTTCAACACCCCGCCCATCTCTAATCTAAAATCATAATGTAATCGTGTCGCTTTATGCCGCTGTACAACAAAGCGCAATTCGCCTTTTTTCTTTTTTACTATGGCCGTGGGTTCAGGACTGATGGCGAAGTCTCTTTTCTTTTTATATTTCAATAAGCTCATATCAGGATGCCTTTTTTGTTTTTCCTTTTAAGCTTGCCTTTAATTGCGACATCAGATCCGTTGCCCTATTGTGCACGACCCTCATATGAGGCACTGTAGGTTTACCTCCTTTCGATTTTGCCTTGATCACTTTTATCAATTCTTCGGTGTACGTGTCTTTATAACTGCTGATGTCAAATTTTTTTGAAAGTTGATCTATCAATGAAATCGCCATTTTCAGCTCAGCAGGTTTTATTTCGGCTTTTTTGGGAAGATCAAGTTCTTCGGTGCTTCTTATTTCCTGGGCAAAGCGAATACGGTTTAAAATAATAACCTCCGCTGTCGGCCTCAGAATAGCAAGCGTTTCTTTATTGCGCATCACAAAAGTAGCAACAGCTGCCTTATTCGTTTTTAATAAAGCTTCACGCAGTAAGGCATAGGCCCGCATGCCCGATTTTTCAGGCACCATATAATAGGGTGTTTCATAAAACATACTGTCAATCTGATCTGTTTTTACAAACTCTGCTATTTCAATTAATTTTGTTTTCACGGCATTAGCGGCTTCAAAATCTTTATCCGTTAATATCACGTACCTGTCGTCTACTTTATATCCCTTTACAATATTTTCCCAGGGCACTTCTTTCCCGGTCTTTTCATTCACGCGCATAAAATGAATGTGGGAATGATCTCTTTTGTCGAGCATATCCAAATCAAGCGAACTTTCCTTAGTTGCGCTAAATAATTTTATCGGAATATTTACTAAACCGAAACCGATTGCGCCAGTCCATATTGATCTCATAAAAATGCATTTTAAGATTACGGGCAAAATTATTAATTCTCGCTGATTTCGAGGAATGCTGAAATCCGGCACTATATGCTAATTCTTCTTCTAACAAGTCAAAATCATTGCCAATAGCTATTTTATTACAGGAAAAGACCAACATACAAAGACATTGATCCTAAGATTTGAAACTTCTCTCATAAAAAACTAAAGGTGTACCTCCTTGGAGACACACCTTTGAACGCTAAAACTTATCCTTAACCACATTTCTTTTCAGAAAAATTGAATAAGAATTTGTGTTCTGCCCTAGAAAATAAAAAAACCATGCCAGAAAACGCGAATGGTTACCCCTCCGGCAATATGCGATGGTGAAAAAGGCGTTTAAGACAAAGCCCCTAAGCGCTAGTTTCATCTTTATACCCAGTGATTCCGTTAACGTTCATAAGTAAATCATTTGAATTTCCGGCTTGTTTTCAATAACTATAGCTATTGAGCGTTATCTTCACCCAAAAAGAAATGTGCATTAAAATCCACTACAGGAGTTGTTTTTCGCAGAATAATTTCCTCAACGCCGATTCAAAGGTCAGAAATCGACCAGCTTAACACAGAAGCATGCTTTTTGCATTGTTTAATCATATCAGTTTCTTTTCATGAAAGTCATAACCCTTTTCGTATTTGTTTTTTTCTCGCTGACTGCAAAATCACAAACAGCAAAAGACTACATTGTTTTATTAACTGCCGATCTTAAGCAATCGTGGCGCCTAGACAGCATTACCATGAACAGCAACTATACAGAGCTTAAAAAAGAGATGGTAGTTCTGTTTAAATTGAATAACCGGGCGGTCATTTTTTATGGTTCTTTACAAAAAGCAGATACAATAGCCTGGTTCCTTGAAAAAAAAGAAAAATATGCGCTTTTGACTTTAGGTGAAATTGGCCGCTACGAAATTGATTTTTTGCAACGGAACAATGTCAGGTATATGCGGTTGCGGAACGAGATTCCACTTCAAAAAAATATCAACATCACTGAATATTTCTTTTTACCGTCAAATGATAAATTACCGGGCAAATCAAAAATAATATGAACACTGAAAAAGCAATAAAGGCAACCATATTTTCTGCAATGGGCGTAACCGCTGTCATAATATGTGTCACCTGGGCAGGCAAAGAAAAACAGTTCAGTGAGCAACAAAGCAGGGTTTCCGTATACAACCGATTAACTACACTCATTGGAAAGATCATCACCGTTTCGAATGCAGATTCTCTCTTGACCTGGAACAAGAGTTTCAACAGTGACTTTTATGATGGAGAAACCATTCCGCCCGAAGATTCAGCAACCTTGCTGGCCATGAGGAGATTCAGGTTTGAACTCAATGACAAATTGAGCGGAACGACAAATATTTTGGACTCTGGCAGATTTGAAAAAACCGGACAGGACATTATAAAAGCATGCCAGATGCAAATTGCTAAAATGACTAAAGGTTCTGAAGAACTGGCTAAGAATAATTGACAGGCACCGGAAAATTATTTAAGTGGCATTGATATTTGCACATGATGAATTCCTGGTTCACCACAAAGTTCAATGACGTCATTATCACGCCTCACACCATCCACCGTGATATTCATTTCCTGAATATTTTTATTTTGACGGATTTCAAATTCGTAAAGAGATTTTGCGAATTTATAAGTAATTGAAAACATTTCCCACTCCTCCGGAATGCAAGGATTCAAAGCTAACAAATTCCCTTTTTTATTAAATCCCAAAAAATATTCTATAATTAATTTGTACATCCATGATGCCGAACCCGTATACCAGGTCCAACCTCCTTTACCTGCGTGCGTGGGCTCGGTATAAATATCTGCAGCCATCACGTAGGGCTCAACTTCATAAATATTGATTGCGCTGGGCGTACTGCCATGACGAATCGGATTGATCATATTCAACAGTTCCCAGGTTCGCCTTTTGTCTTTCAATTGGGCAAAAGCCATTATGAGCCATACCGCGCCGTGGGTGTATTGTCCCCCATTTTCTCGCACCCCCGGAACATATCCTTTTATGTAGCCAGGATTTTTTTCTGTCTTATCAAATGCAGGCTCGAATAATTGAATTAAGGAGAGGTTGGTGCTTACCAAATTATGATATGCCGACTCCATGGCCATTTTGCTGCGAACAATTGTTCCGGCTTCGGACAACACAGACCAGCTTTGGGACAACGAATCGATTTTACATTCAGCATTCCGAGAAGATCCAAGTGGTGAACCATCGTCAAAGAATGCACGCAGATACCATTCTCCATCCCATGCATTTTTATCTAAATTATTTTTTAATGCAGCTGCATTTTCTTTACAATATTTTGTGAAGTCATTATCATTTTTTGCGGCTGATATCTTTCCGAAATTTATAAGGATATCAAAAAGAAAAAATCCGAGCCACACACTTTCTCCTTCTCCCTTATTTCCCACCTTATCCATTCCGTCATTCCAATCACCTGATCCCATCAAAGGCAACCCGTGTTTGCCAATATGCATCCCTTTTTTAATTGCTCTCACACAGTGATCATACAAAGTAGTAGCATGGTCAGATTTTATGGGAAGATCGTATGAAGATTCTTCTCCGTTATTAAGTTGCCGCCCTTCGATAAAATAAATTTTTTCATCGAGGATTTTATTGTCGCCGGTGATTTTATTGTACACGCATACAGCAAAAGGTAACCATAAAAGATCATCAGAACAGGTCGTTCGCACTCCCTTTCCCAAAGGCGGATGCCACCAATGTTGCACATCACCTTCTGCAAATTGTCTCGATGCATGCAGCAGAATCTGATCATGCGCCATTTGTGGTTGAGTGTATAAAAGAGCCAGCACGTCCTGCAATTGGTCTCTGAAGCCAAATGCTCCGCCCGATTGATAGAAACCGCTTCTTCCAAGTATCCTGCTGGCAATGGTTTGATAATTCAACCACCCGTTTGTTAAAATATTCAATGCCGGATCGGGCGTTTTAATTTGAACAGTTGTCAGTGTATCTGTCCATTTATTGATATTTTTCTGCAAGGCTTCCTGTGCAAAAGATAATCCTTTAACACGTCGGGCAAGAGCAACCGCACTCTCTGCATCTCTTGCAGCACCAAGCCTGAACACAATTTCTTTCTCACCGTCTTCTTCCAGATCTATTGAAATTTGAAAGGCAGCGCAAGGATCAAATCCCGCACCCGTTCTTCCTGATAATTTTGCTTTATTCATGGCATCAGGATTTATCAATGAAGAATTTCTACCGATAAATTCTGTCCTGTCGCCTGATATTGATTTGTGCGTTTCGTCCGTGTCAAAAAAAGCAGTGTAATTGGTAAAATCAATATTGAAAATATTTTTTGCAAGTATTGCACCAGACAACGGGTCAACTTCTGTAATGATGTGCATGGCATTTTTTGACCTCAAATCTCCCATCACCCATTCTACATAACCAGTAACAGAAAGATTCCTCGCCCTGCCGGATTTATTGGTCAGTTTTAATACCGAGAACTTCACTGCTTCTTTTACATCAACATAAATCTGCAGTTCAGATTCAATTCCATCTTCATGATATTGAAAAATACTGTAACCAAAGCCGTGACGGATGATATAAATAAATTTGCCAGGATGCGGCGACGGCGCAGGCGACCACACTTTCCCGCTTTCATCATCCCGTATATAAAACATTTCTCCCCCTAAATCGCAAACCGGATCGTTATTCCATGGCGTGAGACGAAATTCATGTGCATTTTCAAACCAACTGTAAGATTGTCCCGCTTGGGAAATCACCGAACCGAAATTCGCGTTTGCCAGGACATTTGTCCATGGCGCGGGAGTTTGACTTGTCGGGGATGAAATAATGACATATTCTTTTCCGCTGGCAGAGAACCCGCCATTGCCGTTAAAAAATTGCAGGTCATCGGGTGCTTTGAGTGATGTAAGTACGGATGGATAAAATTTGTTCGGAATAAAATTTTGTGCCGGTACCAATATCCTGTTTCGCCGGTTTATCTGTTCTTCTAAAGTACCCCAGCCATCCGAAATTATAATTCTTGCAACAGATTCGAAAAGAATCCTGTCTTCAGTAGGAACCTGGTCAATTGATTTAATAAAAATTCCTCCGGGCTGATCCTTCACTTCTGTTGTACTGAAACTGAGGATTTGATTTTGTAAAGTTTGCCGGTATCCGCCGCGATCTTCATTCAAAATGATCAGATCAACTTTCAAACCCTTAAGACGCCAATAGGCATGTGCCTGAATAATTTGTTTTACCAGTGTGATGTTTGACTGGTCTGCAATTCTCAATAATAAGATTGGAATATCTCCTGAAACGCTGTAGCTCCAAAGCCCGGATTGAGAACGCCTGTTTTTTTTAATGGTGCTTGCATCAGCTCTTAAATCGGCACTCGGGTAAATTAATGAAGAAGCTAATTTCCCATACAATTGAGCATCAGCTTCGGACGCATTGATTTGCCGCAACACCACCTGGCTATGGGTCCACGCAAGCTCAAAAGCTCTATCGGTCATCGGTCTGTCCTGGTATTTTTCCACCAACCCCAAGCAGGCTTCTTTTGATTCCGCAATCCCCATTACAATATCGGCAGAAATTGTTTGATAAGGTTCTAAGATTATTTTATGTCTCACCGAAACGATTGGATCAAGGACTGCACCCTCACTGTTAGAAAGTGGCTGATTGGATTTCATTACCTGCGGATCATTGATGGTATGACCACGGCCAATGAATTTTTTTCTATCCGTTTCATAAGAGGTTATTACATTTTTTGCATTATTCACTTTCAACAGATGAAACATCCACGGATTGTTATCTTCATCAGATCTCGGCCGCCGGTTGCAAATGATTGCCTGTCGCTCCTGCATGATTTCTGTTTGCACAAAAAGTTTGCTGAATGCCTGGTGGGAGTCATCAGATCCTGCCGTAGCAACCACTACCTCTGCATAACTCGTAATTTCAATATTGCGTCGCCTTCGCGAGCGGTTAGTAAGGTGGATGCGACGCAGTTCCACGTCGTCTTCTGACGACACCACAATTTCGGTGTGCATTTCGATATCAAAATCTTTTCTTCTCATATCAGCGCGCCCTTGCGAAAAAGCAACCTCATATTTTTCGGAAGGGCGAAGTGAAGGTTGAAAACCCGAAGACCAGAAATTGCCGCTATCCAGGTCCCGTATAAAACAAAAGATTCCCCAGTTATCGCAGGTTACATCCTCGCGCCAGCGATTGACAGCAATGTCTTTCCATTTGCTGTAACCCGCACCGGTATTGGTTATCATTACATGATACCTGCCGTTGGAAAGCAACTGCACTTCTGGCACAGGGGTATCGGGGGTATCAATAATTCTCAATGGAGAATCAATTTGTGCCAATAAACTGCTTTCGGAAACATGAATCGAAGGAGCATAAAATTCGGTGGCGTGGGGAATGCGTTCCTGCAATAAAAGCAAAACAGATTTGCAGTGTATTTCTTCCTCAAATCTTTTTTGCATCGGCCGATTCATCAATAAATAGTCAAGTGAAAGCAAGCTCATTCCCTGGTGATGCGACATGAATGAACGGATAACCGTATGCGATTGTCCTGGAGGCAGTCTGGAAGGGGTGTAATCGATGGCTTCAAAAAAACCATATTTACCACAAAAATTTGATTGTGCAAGCAGCTCAAGATTGTTGCAAGCTTCGCGAGGGAAAACCATCAGGGCCATTACCGTTGCATAGGGGGCAATGACCAGTTCTTCCCCCAATCCCCTTTTTAATCCCAAACCCGGAACACCAAATGCTTTATATTGATAATTCAAATTTGCATCAAACATATTGTATCCCGATTCCGAAACTCCCCAGGGAACATTTCTTTTTTCGCCATAATCAATTTGCTTTTGGACAGAAGTTTTATCGGTTTGATTAAGGAGCGTATTGTCATATGCTGGCATGACCAGCAGCGGCATTAAATATTCAAACATGGAACCGCTCCATGAAAGCAGAATCGGCGAAGTGCCGGGATTGGTAAGCTGACGACCAAGTGCGAACCAACTCTCCTGAGGCAATTTTCCCTGCGCAATGGCGACAAATACCGTCAAACGCGACTCTGAGGCAAGGAGATCATAAAATCCTGCGTCACGTCTTTGATCGTCCGTATGAAATCCGATTGAGAGCAATCTTTGTGTGCCATCATAGAGAAAATCATATTCCATATCGGATAAAAAATTACATTGCTGCGATAACGCATCGGCTACGGAGATTTTATCTTTCGCCCAGCGGCTTGCATCCGAGATGGATTTTTCAAATTGATCAAGCCATTGATTTTCTTCCGTCGAAATTTCCTGGGCCAAAAAATTTCTTATCCGGGGAGAGATAAATTCACTTAGTTGAGCGAGTTCACCAAATGTTGGAATAAAAGAAACCTGTTGGATCAATAGTTCAAATTTTTTCGGTGCTTCATTGATAAATAACCAGGGTGCCGATTTATTTATTTCATCCAAACTCACCCGGCATAAAGTGTTGAGAGATTTTAGCAGCGATGATGATTCGCCGGATAAACCAATCTTTTCTGAACGGTCTAAAAGTTTTTCCAAAAACCACCTGATGGTTGTTGGTGCAATGGGTCTGGAATCACAAAATGTCTTTGCGTGTCCAACCAAATCTTTAATATCCTCATTCCCGGGGTTAAATTCCTCCAAAACATTTGCGGTATCCAATATTCCATCAAACAACTGAGGGCTGATCACTTTAAAATTTGAGAAAGAAAATAACGCTTGCTTGAGAACCAACAGATGTCCGGCCAGGTTTCCGCTATCTACGGTCGAGATATATTTTGGATATAACGGAGTCAGCGTCCTGGTGTCATACCAATTATAAAAATGCCCTTTATACCGCTCCATGGAACGCATCGTTGCAATGGTGTTGGCGGTATTTTCCAACAATTGGGCAACCGTGATATAACCAAAATCCAATGCAGCCAGATTACTCAGCAACGAAAGCCCGATGTTGGTAGGAGAAGTTCTGTGTGCAATTCTTTTTACCGGTGTTTCCTGGTAATTGTCTGGCGGAAGCCAGTTATCTTCCAGGACAACAAAAGTTTCAAAAAACGCCCATGTTTTTCTTGCAATTTTCCTTAAAAAAATAATTTGGTCATTGGAAAGCAACGAAGTTCTCTCGCGTGCAGGATTGCTTATCAACCAACAAACAAATGGTGAAAAAAACCAAAGAATCAATACCGGGCTGAATATAAATCCCAGCGCGGATTTTGTCATCAGAAAATAAACCAGCAGGGCAACCGCCAGCAAAGGTTCAAACCACATTTTTTTATAAGTATCTGCAATATGATAGCCTGATCCTTCATGATGTGAAGCAGGGTTCCATTGTAAAAGTTTTTTTTGAGAAACAAGGATGCGCCAGTGAGCGCGTGAAATAGAAAGAATATTT
>DATGFZ010000257.1:0-1965 GCA_035308805.1 Puia sp.
CAATGGACGTTTTAATATCAGTCCCCCCAATGATCAAAGCTTTTGGATTTACAATGAATCCCCTTCCATTAGATCATAATGCCTAACATTTCTGCAGGATATGAATTCAATTAAAGAGCTGGTTCGGTGCTGGTTTTAAAAATTACACGTGGCTAAGATTCTTGTGACAAATACGTGCATTATTTTTCTCAATTCGGTGAGGTTACGCCAGAATAAATCGAAATCCTTGTGTTACAATCACCACCTGCCTGGATGTGTCAAATTTATTGAGTATATAGTCCTCCGCATCCTCTAGACAATACTTTCAAAAAAAAATTTGCACCCTCACCAAGAAACTTGCGAGTTGATCGTATTTAATGATAAATCACATCGCCCGTGCCCATATCAAAAAAGCAATTTCGAAAATTCTCTCCGGGATAACCCTCAGATACCAATTCAGCTTCTTTTTTTCTCAGTTTGTTTTTTTCAATACTTCTCACTATAGCGACGGTGATTGCAACAACAACAATCACACCAACGAAAACAAGGAAGGCTCTGGCATCCATGCCACTAAAGTCGGGTTGTACGCTGCTGCCAACGTCCTCAAAAAGATTCCAGTTAGGTATTATTGTAAACATACTAGGCAGGGAATGCGGAACATAAAAGTAAAATGTATTATTCATTTTCTCAAGCGGCACAAAATATTTTCCAAGAATAGGTATGTATAAACTGCCGCTATAGGCAACAGCAAAAATATTCTCAACCTGTCCATTCCATTTTTGATAGTTATGGTTCTGTAATAAATTTATGCGATATGTGCTGTCCCTTTCCAGTTCCAATCCAAATTGTGTACAAGAATCAATTTTATTGTCTCTGAATTCACTCCATGTTCTGAATATTCCGTCTACATAATTATTTTGAGCTACAATGGGAAGACTGGCCCATTCAGTGGAGACATTTTTATTAAGTTCTTCAACTGCATATGTTTTCCTGCTATTATCATCAAGGCTGTATTTCCTACAGGTCTTTTTTACAAAATCATTGAGTGCACGTGTAATGGTAGCTTCATAACTATGCCTGAAAAAATATGTTTTTTGAAGGGAGAATATCTTTATTAATTTTTGATTCCTGGGGGTGAATATATCCGCAGTGAAAAAAAGCAAGTGGGAAAAGTTATTCAAATTACCGAAACGAAGTTGCTTCAGACTAATATATACAAGCCGGTTATCTTTTGGGAATGGCGCGATAATTCTTTCAATATAATTTTTTATTTCTTTCGAAGCAGGCATTGAAAAACTGTCTTTTTCCGGCGGTAACAACGCGTTGCGGTCTACCAAAAAATGAGTGGAGTCAAATCTGTTATCAAAAACAACTACTTGATTAAAAGGAACTTTCAGGACATGTTTAAGCTTTTTTGTAGCTATTAATTTAATGGAGCCGTAGGAAAATTGTGCTGGCAAGGAAATCCAAAAAGCAACCAGTAAAAAGAGGGTTAAAAAATATTTCATAATTGAAGGGTTATTCGCTGCATTACGTAGTAAACCCCAAAATGGAAGTGCAAGGAATTTGTTAAATTGAAGATTAGTAACCAGCGCTTAGTATGCTCTCTGCACCAAAAACTCAGCAAGTTCCCTCAATGGCTTTTTTCTTGCAGATAATACCGCAGCTTCTTCAAGGTGCTGATACGCGCGGTCTATAAATTTCATTTTCAATTCCTTTGCCCATTGATCCACGCCACAAGATCTAAAAATAGCCAACATGTTTACTATTTTGTCCTGGGTGTTTGTTTTCATTAATTCCTTGATCGCTCTGGCCTGTGGGCCGGTGGCGACTTCCATCGTTTTAATCAGCAAAAAGGTTTTTTTATTGGCAAGAATATCGCCACCAATTTTTTTTCCGAATATCGTCGGATCGCCAAAAGCATCGAGATAATCATCCTGGACCTGAAAAGCCAATCCGAGATTTTTACCAAACGCGTGCAAATGT
>DATGFZ010000258.1:0-4231 GCA_035308805.1 Puia sp.
GAAAAAGCAGTAAAAGCCAAACAGAAGATCAGTGACGAATGGATGAAAATTGTAAAAATATTAGCCTCTTAATGATTAAAGCGGAACGAAGATTTCTGCATTGTTTTTTTTAATTAGATTCAAATTAACTGTTCATGTCAAAAAATATTTCCAAGTATTTGCACGAAACAATGGATAAAAAAGCTGGATTAGAACACACTTTTCACCGTACCAAGATTGTTGCCACCGTAGGGCCTGCATGTGATACCTATGATAAATTATTAGACCTGGTAAAAGCAGGTGTTAATGTCTTCCGCTTGAATTTTTCACATGGCACGCACGATGATAAAGGACGAATCATTGAACACATCCGAAAGATCAATGATTCGGAGCCTTACAACATTGCTATACTTGGCGACCTGCAGGGACCAAAATTGCGCGTCGGTGAAATCGAAAACAATGCACTCGATCTGAAGGCCGGAGATGTTCTCACTTTTACCAACGTAAAAGTTGTCGGAAACATGGAACGCATTTATATCTCTTACCCCAATTTTCACTCGGATGTTAAAATTGGAAATAAAATACTAATCGATGATGGAAAGATCGAAGTGATTGTTATGTCCATCGAAAAAAATAATGATGTAAAGGTTGAAGTGACATTGGGGGGAATTCTTTCGTCAAAGAAAGGGATTAATCTTCCGGATACAAAAATTTCTCTTCCCGCGTTAACCGAAAAAGATTTAATTGATCTTGAATTTATTATAGAACAAAAACTTGATTGGGTTGCGCTGTCATTTGTGAGAAACGTAAAAGATATTGTGAGTTTGCGGAGCAAATTGAATAAAAAGAAAAGTAAGACTAAGATCATTGCGAAAATAGAAAAGCCCGAAGCGCTTATAAATATTCGCGATATCATTATTGAATCCGACGGAATTATGGTTGCGCGCGGAGATTTGGGCGTTGAGCTACCCATTGAACAGGTTCCGTTGATTCAAAAACAGCTTATTAAAAAATGCATTCACCGCGCAAAGCCTGTGATTGTTGCGACGCAGATGATGGAAAGTATGATCGACCGGGTGAAACCAAACCGAAGCGAAATCACCGACGTTGCCAATGCGGTACTCGAAGGAGCAGATGCCGTGATGCTTAGTGCGGAAACCGCGGCTGGCCAGCATCCTACGCTTGTTGTGGAAACCATGCGCAAAATAATCATGGAGGTGGAAAAAAATGATTACCCATATAATCTGGAAGACTCTCTTGTACCCCAACCGCATTCGCCTTCATTTTTAAGCGATGCGATTTGTTATAATGCCTGCAAACTCGCAAAAGATGCCAACGCTGATGCATTGATCGGAATGACGCAGAGCGGATACACAGCATTTACTTTATCCACTTATCGTCCAAAATCTCCGTTATATATTTTCTCCAAGGAAAAAAGCCTTATTAATCAACTTAGTCTGAGCTGGGGGGTTCGCGCTTTTCACTATGCTGAAGAATCAAGTGTGGATGATATTATCAGTGACCAAATAGAAATTTTAAAAAACCGCGGATTTATTAAAACTGGAGATGTTGTGGTGAACACCGGCAGTCTTCCGGTGCAACTGCATCTGCCTACCAACATGCTGAAGATAACTAAAGTGGATTAGTATCACTGTAAAACTTCATTCCTCAGTGAGGTGAAGGCGTAGTTTGTCAAAGTTGAAACAGATCACGGCGACAGAATTTTCATTTGTCCATTTTCGATTAGCCATTTAAAAGTTGTCTTTTGTAAAGTTGCACTGCATTTTCAAAACCAAAATATAAGGCATCACAAACCAGTGCGTGCCCAATAGAAACTTCATCAAGTCCGGAAATATTCTCTGAAAAATATTGCAGGTTTTGCAGATCCAGGTCGTGACCGGCATTCATTCCTAGAGCCAATTGCTGCACCCGCTTGGCAGCAGCAAGGTAAGGAGCGATTGCTTTTTCTTTATTTATTGAATAGTTTTTTGCATAAGCTTCAGTATACAGTTCAACTCTGTCTGTGCCGGTTTCGGAAGCGCCATTGATCATATCAATAACCGGGTCAATAAAAATAGAAACACGGATACCGGCTTTTTTAAAAACGTTTATTATTTCGACAAGATATTTTTTATTCTTTTTGGTATCCCACCCGTGATTAGAAGTGATTTGATTCAATGAATCGGGAACTAAGGTCACCTGGCTGGGTTTTACATCCAAAACGAGATCAACAAACTTTTGTTCTTGTGAATTTCCTTCAATATTGAATTCTGTGGTGATTATTTTTTTTATGTCGTAAACATCCTGGTAACGGATATGTCTTTCGTCTGGCCGTGGATGAACAGTTACACCGTCGGCGCCGAATAATTGCGCATCTACAGCGGCTTTTACTACGTCAGGATTATTCCCCCCGCGACTATTTCGCAACGTCGCGAACTTGTTGATGTTAACGGATAGTTTTGTCATCCCCAAAATTAATCATTTGCCAGAGACTGCACGGAACCAGAAAGGAAACTATTTATTGAAATACCTCCTGCTGTGTGGTCTCCTCCAATTTTTTTTCTGGCAATTTTCGCATTCGTAAAATAAATCTCTGACCAGGTTCTTACAATGCCCGTGTAATAGTCTTTTTATAAAGGTTTTATCTCTGCCAAGGCTATTTTATTTCTTTCTTTAATCTGAATTTTCGGAAATAAGTAAATGATCTGCCTTTGACAATTGAAAAAAAGACCACTTGCCTGAGTAGAGGATGTAATTTTAAAAAGTAGCAACGATTTTGAAATTTAATAATCGAGGAGTGAGCCGTTGAGGCATGGCATATGTGGTATTAGAAAAATCTTTTATGAGTAAATATGAAATGGTGTTGTCTTTATCAATCACATTAAAGACTTCAAGTGTTGCCCAGATGTTTTGAAAATTTCTGAATGGACTATGACTTCGCCGATTTGCTCTTTCATTATCCAGAAGCAAGGCACTGAACCCAAGGTCAGCCCGGATATATGCCGGAATGGTTAATGCATTTCGATATTTTACGCTGCCAGGGATATTAAATGGCAAATTGCTTCCGTATATTACATTGAGGTACACTTTAAAATTCTTATTGGTGGAAAGATAATCCTGCACAAACATGCCGAGCGTAAGTAACCGATCTGTCGGGCGACGAACCCATCCTTGTTTTACTTTTACGCTGTCTGTCGGTTGATTCAACGAATCCAGTGTATAATTATAATAATATTGATTGGCGATTTTTTCTTTTGTACGCATAAATCCAACGCTGAACCAACTTTGAGCATCCTTAATGAATTCACCAAATAATCTTGTCTCTACCCCCGCTGCATAAGCTTTTGCATCATTAACCCCGAAGTATTGTACATGGACATTGTTGATGTCGTACGGATCAACATCTGTCATGTATTTATAATAGGCTTCCGTTGTGAGCCGAAATGGTTTATCGCCCATTTTAAAATTATAATCCAATCCTGCAGTGGCCTGGTAACTCAGTTGAGCTTTCAAATTTTTGTTCAGGGTTCCATCAGGTTTTATCATCTCACGGAAAAATGGCGGCTGATCATAAATTCCTAAGGCAGCTCTGTAAACAATATCTTTTTTCGAATTCTTGGGTTTCCATGAAAAACCCATTCGTGGCGAAACGAGAAATTGATTGTTTAAATTATTGTAGTTGTACCGGACACCCGCCTGCAATGTGAAATCATGCGCACCGGTAAAAGCAATATTATCCTGCGCAAATCCGCTAATTCGTGTAATGGTGAGGTTGTCACTTCCACTCATGTAATTATAAATATTCAGGGAACCAGGCATATAAGGCAAGGAATATCCCGCAGAATCCTCATAATTCCACTGAAGCAATTTAAAATGTACTACCTGCTCCTCGGCGCTGACCCCCCATTGAACAAAATGTTTTCCGAGGTCAAGATATCCTTTGTGTGTCGCATTCCAAACAGCAATGTCTAAACGATTTCGGGCATGGTTTTGATATATGCCTGCGCCGAGCGGATTGGTGATTAGTCCATACGTGGCGCTGTTGTTATCAAAGTCGCGTTCGCCAAATAAATAATTTCCGATGATATCGTAAGATTCTTTTTCATTGTCATCAAATCTGGACACCATCCATTTCAAACGAAAGTTTTTTTTCAATTGTTGGGTAAATGTCAAACCAACAAGGTTGGTTTGATAAGAATCTTTTTCTTCTCCTTCAAAGAAAATATCCAGTCCAAGATTAGCCGTGTAAAAT
>DATGFZ010000259.1:0-9311 GCA_035308805.1 Puia sp.
CGGATCTGACTGCCGAAACGATTATAGACGGCTGGCTGCATACCGGCGATATCGGAACTTTTGAAGATGGAATTTTTCTTCGTATTACTGACAGAAAAAAAGAATTATTCAAAACCAGTGGGGGAAAATATGTCGCTCCGGCGGCAATTGAAAATAAATTAAAGGAATCAAGATTTATTGAACAGGCAATGGTTGTGGGTGCTGAAAAAAAATTTGTAGGGGCATTGATCATTCCGTCTTTTGCAAATTTAAAGACCTGGTGCAAACAAAATAATATTGAATATATTTCTGATGATAAAATTATTAATAATCCCCAGGTTACGGCATTATTCAAACAGATCGTTGAACAAGCAAATCAAAATTTTAATCATGTAGAACAGGTTAAAAAATTTGAATTGCTTCCCCGTGAATGGAGTATTGAATCCGGCGAAATGACGCCAAAATTGAGTCTCAAACGAAAAGTGGTGATGGAAAAATATAAAGATGTTATTGAGAGAATTTATGCTCACGAGAATGTTTTCTGAAAATAATGAATTATCATCTCTGATTAGGGCGGATAGAATTGGTGATCAGCGAACAAGCGAAGTCTATATGAAATTGATGGTGATTAATTGGCAATTGATAATCATGACTTGATTGTAAGATTTCATATACGCCCGTTCAATAAGTATACGGCAGTCAAAATGGGGAATAATCATTTAACATACCAATAACATCATACTTCCCCCACGACTAAACCAGTGGGTCAAAATGCGGTCAAAGGCTTCTACAAATTTTATTTTTACATAGTAGTTTGTATAAAAATTACGTTATTAATCATGTTACTAAACAAAAATTCTTATGCTTATCCGTAAAATGTTACTTGCCTCAGTGACTTTATTGTTTTTATTTGGTTGCAGCAATTCGAAATCCGTGGTTGCCAATAAGAAATTTGTTCCTTTTACGCGCCAGTTACAACAAAGGTTGGAAAGAGACAATATTGACCTGCACCAATTGCAATTTTATATTGACCAGGGTTTGGTTATGTCAAGATATGTTGATAATGAAAAGGCGCAGGTTAGTGCAGGTGTTATTAAATTTGATAACGGGCAATATATCAATGAAGTCATTGTTAAGCCGTTTACCCCTGGTATTTGCGAGGACATTGCAAATAATAAGCTGATGATAAGTTTTGAGAAAGGCAATAATGATATGGCATTTGGCCCCGGTTCAGGCATGTCCGCCGACGATTATGTCCTTTATGGAACTGACTGGCGGAATGGAACCGCATTAATTACTTTTGATAATAATAAATTTCGCGTCCACTGCAGTACATGCACCGATGTTGCCATTACACGACTGATGGTCAGAAAAAGCGAGATAGACAAAATTGAAAAAAAATCGCGTGTTGTTGAAGGAAGAACAATTAGTAATTAATACTTACTGGAAAGCATATTTACCGGACCACACAATCGTGTGGTTTTTTCATTGTATTATGGTCAGTTGAATGGTGAAGGAACCGAGGGTTTTGAACCTCTGACACCTGAAAAATAATATTGCTGAAAGAAAGCTGTAATTTTCAGCCTGAATAAAAGCAAGTATGCCAAAAATGTAAATGAATCAATCTAAATAAATCTTACTTAAAAAATATGAACGCGGAACAACTGCGCCTGCAAGATCCAGCATGGAAAAAATGGGGACCATACGTGAGCGACCGTCAATGGGGAACGGTTCGTGAAGATTACAGTGAAAATGGTGAACCATGGTTGTTTACAACTCACGATATGGCGCGAAGCAAGGCTTGGCGCTGGGGTGAAGAGGGCATCGCAGGAATTTGTGACGATCAGCAGCAGTTATGCTTTGCCATTAGTTTATGGAATAAAAGAGATCCGATCCTCAAAGAAAGGTTATTCGGTTTGACAAGTTATGAAGGGAACCATGGAGAAGATGTGAAAGAATTATATTATTATCTCGATTCTTCCCCAACCCATTCGTACATGAAGATGTTGTACAAATATCCTCAGGCAGAATATCCTTATGAATGGCTTTTGGACGAAAATAAGAGACGTTCACGACTTGACCCTGAATTTGAATTGATTGATACCGGCATCTTTACTAACGATAATTATTTTGACGTTTTTGTTGAATATGCAAAAGCAAGCACAGACGATATTTTAATTAAGATCACAGTAAAAAATCACAGCAAGCAAAATGCATCCTTAAATGTACTTCCAACCATTTGGTTTCGCAATACGTGGGCATGGGGCTATAATGATTACATGCCGGAAATGTTTGCAATAAGCGACGATGAAATAGAAATTCAAAATATGAAATGCGGCAATTTTAAATTGTATTGTCAAAATTGCAGCGACTTATTATTTTGTAACAATGAAACCAATGACCCAAAATTGTATAATTCTGCAGATGAAAAAAAATATTATAAGGACGGAATTAATGATCACATCATCAATAATTCATCAACGGTAGACCCTGATCGGGGCGGAACAAAAGCATCTGCGAATTATGATCTGACGATCAGTGATGGGCAATCTCAGACGGTAAGACTGCGACTGTCAAATAAAGATTTTGATAATGCCTTTGCAGATTTTGAACAAATCTTTGCTCAACGTGTGAATGAAACAAATATTTTTTATACAGAGCTCCAAAAGGGGATAACAAATGACGATGAAAAAATGGTGCAGCGACAGGCCTTTGCGGGAATGTTGTGGAGCAAGCAATATTACTATTATAACGTAGAACAATGGCTGAAAGGTGACCCGTCTCAGCCAAAACCCTCAGCAGATCGATATAATGGAAGAAATAAGGAATGGAGGCATTTGAATAATGCAGATATAATTTCCATGCCCGACAAATGGGAATATCCCTGGTATGCTGCGTGGGACCTGGCTTTTCATTGCATCTCACTTGCTTTAATTGATTCTGATTTTGCAAAAAAACAATTGGTTTTGCTTACCCACGAGTGGTACATGCATCCAAACGGACAGTTGCCTGCTTATGAATGGTCTTTCAGTGATACCAATCCGCCGGTACATGCTTGGGCTGCATGCAGAATTTATGATATTGATAAGCAAAATAATGATGGAAAGGGCGATACTGTTTTTTTGGAAACTGTTTTTCATAAGCTGATAATCAATTTCACCTGGTGGGTTAATCGAAAAGATGCAGAAGGAAATAATATTTTTGAAGGTGGTTTTTTGGGAATGGATAATATCAGTTTGTTTGACCGCAATACGAAATTACCGGGTGGCGCACGACTTGAGCAATCTGACGGAACGAGTTGGATGGCCATGTATTCACTGAACCTGATGCGCATGGCCTTGGAGCTTGGCAGAGCAAACCCGGTATACCAGGATATGGCGACCAAGTTTTTTGAACACTTCTTATATATTGCTGCAGCCATGGCGAATATGGGTGAGAACAATTCGGGTCTATGGGATGATGTGGATGAGTTTTTTTATGATGCGATCCGCTTGCCAAATGATGGAGTTATTAAATTAAAAATTCGCTCCATGGTCGGTTTGATTCCCTTGTTTGCGGTGGAAGTTTTAGATGACGAATTGCAAAACTTACTGCCTGCCTTTATTCAGCGTATGAGATGGTTCTTGAATAATCGCCCTGACCTCGCCAATTTGGTTTCTCGCTGGCATGAAAAAGGAATGAATGAAAAACATTTGCTTTCATTATTACGCGGGCATCGGATGAAAAGAATTTTGTATCGTATGCTCGATGAATCAGAGTTTTTGAGCGAGTTCGGAGTTCGCGCGTTATCAAAATACCACGAACAGCATCCTTACGAATTAAATATTAACGGACAAACCTTCAGCGTCCAGTATACTCCGGGAGAATCTACGATCCCGCTTTTTGGCGGAAATTCAAACTGGCGTGGACCGGTGTGGATGCCAGTAAATTTTCTCATCATTGAATCGCTCCGGCGTTTTCATGATTATTACGGAGATGATTTTAAAGTAGAATATCCGACCAATTCCGGTCAATATTTTTCGTTGAATGAAATTGCCAATGAATTATCAAAACGACTATCAAGACTATTTTTGCGTAATGGTAATGGCAAACGCGCAATATTCGGCGAGAATGATAAACTCCAATTTGACCCCAACTTTAATAATTACATTTTATTCTATGAATATTTTCATGGCGATAATGGAAGAGGCGTCGGCGCATCGCACCAAACAGGATGGACGGGTCTCATTGCAAGATTGCTGCAGACAAAATAATGAGTGAAGAAGAAACAATAATGTAAAGATTTTTGAATTTTCATGACGGGTGAATTCGAAGGACTCGGCGCCCGAAAAATATTCAAGCACACTGCCCAACCATACCCATCAGGCATCTTTGCACTTCAATATTGAACAGGTGGAATTTTATTCCCCCTGCCTCACTGACGATGGTTTGAGCCTCTCAAACATAAAGATGTTAAGAAAAGAAAGAACTCCTGTACACCGTTTGATTGGAGCAAAAAAACCTGTCTTAAAGATTCGTTAACTGAATTTAGCATTTCTTTTCTCCTGTATATTTTTAATTTGGACGCAAATTATTCAATATGAAAATAATGCTTACGTTCTCGGTATTCGTTGGCGCTATTATATCCATGCAAGGCTGCTCTTCAAAACTTGCACCGGTAGGGCATTACCAGGATGGGGTCATTACGGCAGATGGAAACGCAGATGACTGGGGACTCCCGCTTCGATTCAGCAATGCTTCACATACTTTTCAATATTCGGTATCCAACGACAGAAAAAATATCTACATCTGTATTTTGACAATTGATGCGGGCACTCAGATGCAAATGTTGCGCTCCGGCATAAACATATATTTTGATCCCAAGGGGGAAAATAATAAAAATATCAGTCTTGAATTTCCGGTGAGCAAACCGGAACAAAATACGTATACCAACGGAGACCCCATTACCGCTTCAACCGCCAAGATGACACGTGATCAATTATTGTTGCAATCCAATTATTATAATACCTCAGGTTTTGCAAACATAGAAAACGGGCAATTTGATATTAACGATAAAAAAAGCAATATACAAGTTGCGATAAAAATACATGATGACAGTACGTTAGTTTACGAGGCAATCGTTCCCGTCGAGGACATTCCGGGCATTGATCCAAACAAAAAAAGCACAAGTAAAAACTTTAGTGTAGGTATTACCGTTAATACACCCCGTTACAGAAGAAGTGGAAGTAGTGCTTCTTCTCGTCCCTCGTTTGGCCTGCATGGAATGCGATTTGGCGGCGGTGGCGGCAGCAGGGGCGGTTCTCAGAGGAATCAACAACCAAAAGAGGAAACAGAGTGGTACCAGTTCCGCCTTGCATTTAATAATAATAATAAATAGGAATATTAACCTAAACGCAATTCGATTGGGTCAGTTGAATTTTGACTGAAAATGTTTTCGTTTTGCCAAGACATTCCTTTTCATCCTGCATTTCTGTCTGCAAAAAACTATATTTTTACTCTATACAAAGTTTTATGCAGGATATTATCGGAGAAATAAAAACATTATTTGCTTCAATTAGCAATGAACCAATAATTAGCATTGGGAAAATTCCTCAATCCGGGAGCATAAGGATTTATTTTCGAATTGTTACTAAAAGCAAAACATTCATTGCCACTTATGGAAATAATATCAAAGAAAACGAGGTTTTTATTTATTTCAGTGGGCATTTTAAAAGGAATAATTGCCCGGTTCCGGAAATTTACGCAGTCAATAACGAGGAGACAATTTATATCCAGGAAGATTTTGGTGACATTTCACTTTTAGCTAAGCTGGAAGAGCATGGATATAACGAGTATGTTTATTCTCTTTTTGAAGAAAGTTTAAAACAACTGGCTCATTTGCAAATCAAAGGTGATGAAGGACTTGATTATGACTTATGCCTTACTTCGAAAGAATTTGGCAAGCAGGCGATTTTGAGTGACTTGCTTTACTTCAAATATTATTTTCTGGACACCCTTCAGCTTCCCTATGACAAGGAACAATTAATTGTGGATTACGAATCATTGAGCAATTATCTCAGTTATGCCGATTACAAATATTTTATGTTCCGCGATTTTCAAAGCCGGAATATTTTAATTGAAAAAGAAAGGATTCATTTTATCGATTACCAGGGGGGGATGAAGGGAGCTCTGCAATATGATGTCGCTTCTATGCTTTGGCAGGCACGTACAGCATTACCTGAAGAATGGAAAAATAATCTGCTTGATTATTATATGATCTGTGTTGAAGAAATAATACAAAAGGAAATCGAAAAAAAAAGATTCAGCGATCAATATAATGGGTATGTTCTGATACGTTTATTACAGGTTCTTGGCGCTTATGGATTCCGTGGTCTGTTTGAACGAAAGGCACATTTTCTAACTGCCATTCCCCTTGGATTACACAATCTCAGGCGATTTCTATTGACAAAGAAAATTGATATTGATTTGCCCGAATTCGAAAGATTGCTTTCATTAATAACGGAAGATGAGATCATCAGCAGGTTTGAACCAATGAGAGCAAATGCCGGGACACCGCTAATTGTGCACATCAATAGTTTTAGTTTTAAAAGAGAAATACCAGAGGATGGAAGCGGAAATGGCGGGGGCTTTGTTTTTGATTGTCGTGGAATTTTAAATCCCGGAAGACTGGAGGAATTCAAAAAACTTACTGGAAAAGATAAACCGGTAAAAGATTTTTTGGAGCAGCAAACAAAAATGCCTGAATTTCTAAATAGTATTTTCGATATCATTGATATTGCAGTAGAAGATTATTTAAAAAGAGATTTCAACAGCCTGATGATAAATTTTGGCTGTACTGGCGGTCAGCACAGGAGTGTTTATGCAGCTGAAGAAGCAGCCAGGCATTTACGCAATAAATTCAAAGTAAAGGTCGAGCTGAGGCACAGAAATGAAAGTGAATGGTGAATTCATTTCTTGCAAAGTGGTGATGACGCAAACCTCATTTTTCTCCGGTGGTTACGGGATTTAAAGGAGGTCAATCGTCGCTTTTTTTCAAAAATCGGCACTATCCACCTACTGGTTTGAAGTTGTCTGATGATTATAAAAATGCGCCCACAATACCAGGGCTCGACCGTTGTACAACCGATAGATCAGTTGCGCAGCCGTGAGAAAACAGGACTGGTACCAAAAACCCCATGTGAAAATCCCATTGCTCCATAAAGAAATTTGGCAATTGATTCAATGACCTTTAATTTAAGACGCTTTTTTCTTTTTCAATTTCAATTCCTTTTTGCTCTTTTATTTTATCCCAGCCGCCGGAAATATTTCGGAGATTGTGAATTCCCTGGCGCTTTAATAATGAAGCTGCAATCACGCTGCGATAGCCCCCCCCGCAATGGACGTATAAATTCTGATGTTCTTCTAGAGTTGCGATTCTCGCCATATCATTCATTTCATTGAGTGGAATATTGAATGCATTTTTTATGTGACCGTCGGCAAATTCCGGTTCACGCCGGACATCAATTATTACAAGATGCTCATCAAATGGAATATCCATTGCCAGTTCATCAGCTTCAACATTGATGATCAGGTCAAATATTTCACCGGAATTCTTCCAGGCTTCAAAGCCGCCTTTCAAGTATCCCTGCATCTTATCAAAACCAACTCTTGCCAGACGCACTACGCTTTCTTTTTCTTTTCCTTGTTCAGTCACTAAAATGATCGGTTTATCAAATGGCAATAAACTTCCCGCCCACTCTGCAAATCGACCGTCCAATCCAATGCTGATCGCGCCCTGAATAAAACCATCGGCAAACAAGGTTGATGCCCTGGTGTCGAGAAGAATCACCTCATTCTGTCTCATCAAATTCTTAAATTCCTTTATCGACAACGGTTTCAAACCGTTTTCTAATACATCATTCAAACTATCGTATCCTTCCCTGTTAATTTTTGCATTGATCGAAAAATATTGTGGCGGGGCGTTTAATCCATGGATAAGCGCTGCGATAAACTGTTCCTGAGTTTGTGGCTGCAACGCATAATTGGTTTTCTTTTCTTCGCCAATGGTGCTATAAGTATCCGGACCAATATTTTTTCCACAGTTGCTTCCGGCTCCGTGGGCGGGATAAACAATGACCTCGTCAGGCAGAGGAATGATTTTACTCTTCAACGAGTCATACATCATCGCTGCCAGCTGTTCCGAACTTAAATTGCCACTGCTCAAATCCGGTCTGCCAACATCACCGACAAATAAAGTATCGCCAGTGAAAATGGCATTCGGCATATTATTTTCATCCATGACGAGATAGCAGGAAGATTCGATAGTGTGCCCCGGGGTGTGTAAAACCTTAATCGTGATATCACCCAATTGAAATTTTTCTCCGTCGGTAGCTTTATGTATAGTAAAATGAGTTTCCGTATCCGGGCCATAAATAATTTGCGCGCCCGTGGCTTTGCTCAGGTCAAGGTGACCACTAACAAAATCGGCATGGAAATGCGTTTCAAAAATATACTTGATAACAGATTTGCGCTTGTCGGCTAACTGAATATACGCTTCGATATCCCGTAAAGGATCGATGATCGCAGCTTCTCCGTTGCTTTCAATATAGTACGCAGCCTCACTTAAACAACCAGTGTACAATTGCTGAATAAACATATTGATACTTTTTTGTAAAGTTACGCATCAAAAGTGTAATTAGCCAACCCTGCGTTCGATGAGAAGTGAAACAATTGCTAAGAACCTGGAGAGGAAGCTAATGGATTAATTCATCTGCACATTTTGTGATCTCGCGCAAACGTTCAAAACCTACTGTATAATAAATAAACTTTCCTTCGCGCTCCGTTTTTACAACACCTGCGCGCCGCAAAATAGCAAGGTGCTGCGAGGCAACGGATTGTTCAAGTCTGAGTTGGATGTATATCTCGGTTACGGTAAGCTTTTTATTTTCATCCAATAGCCTGATGATCTGCTGCCGCAGTTTGTGATTGAGTGCGCGTAAGATCATCGCAGCTTTTTTGAGATTGATAAAATCAATCTTTACAGGCTTGCTGTCCGGCCCATTTTCATTGACAATCATCGAATAATTGCCCGAATTGGTAATTAGAGTCATTTTCAGATAAGATTTAGGATTGTAATAAAAAACAAATTTAAGTTCTTATAAATAAATAAAAGAACCTTAATAAAGATATATTATAATGTTGCTATTTGTTGGCAGACGAATAAAATTCTTTTACATAAATTGGTTCGCAATAAATAATATCGGTAAATTCTTTGTTAATAAATTTTCTATAAGAAAGAATAGCGAGATGCCCTGCATCGGCATTTTGATCGGTAAAAAAAGCATTGGGATCTT
>DATGFZ010000260.1:0-5702 GCA_035308805.1 Puia sp.
CTGTTTCTCTTTGTTGTTCCACGAGTAGTGTGTACGCACGCTGCCTTTGCCGGTTGTGCCGGTAAAGAATTAAAGAAATCACAAGCACAACCAGAAAACCGCCTGCAAGGGAAAATATTTTTAACTGGTTTTGATATTTCAAGTGTGAAGCTTCCAATTCTTTTTGTTTTTCCTGATCGCTGAATGTAATGTTCTCCGCAGAAATTGTTTTTTCGCTGTTAAAAAGACTATCTTTTAACATGGTGGCGGCTTCGAGATATTTTAATGCACTATCAGTTTTTGACTCGCTTCGGTAAACGCGCCAAAGCGTTTCAGTTGCCAAGAGCAATCCCGCGGGATAATATTTTCCCATTTTATCATCAATCACTTTTTTGCAATAGAAACAGGCAGAATCGCGATTGCCAGTTTTCATAAACAATGAGGAAAGACCATTGTAAACATCTATCAGATCAGTACCGATGTTTGTTGTGATGGCTGCCGAAATTCCGTTTCGGAAATAGAATAATGCGGTATCATAATATCCTTTGTCCAGATAAGCGGATGCTAATGTATTTAAGATATAAGCATGCGGATCCAATCCTACAAACTCATCAGCATTTTTTTTGATGGAACCATAATGAGTCAACGATTTTTTGGCGTAATAAATGGCTGAATCGTAGTTGTGAATGTCCTCAAAACATTTTGCAAATTCCACATACGGATAGCTGATACTGTTTGGAAAATATTTTTGTACCAATGGTACCATTTCCCTGGCATAATATAGTGCTTTATCAAACTCTCCCATACAAGAATAGCAGGACTTCAGGTGAGATATCGAACGAATATACAGGTGCGGTATATTTATTTCCTTTGACAGATCCCTGCATTTAAAACTATAATAAAGAGCAAGGCGATAATTCCCCAGGGTGGTATAAGCGCCGCTCAACAAAAGTTCAGCGAATGCCATCCCTGACGGATAATGAAGCGAATCGGCGAGTGCGTAGGCATGCTCGGCAAGAATTATCGCTGTATCGGCAATGGTAAACTCGTCTGATTCTGCAAGCCTGTTGAGCAGTTTTACTTTATTGGTATCCTCTCTTGCTGAGGATAGTTCCTTCCTGAAACTGTCAATTTTTGAAGTTTGACTCTCTGCAAAAAAATGCATCATTAACAGAAAGCATATGATAAACGCTTTCTTCATGACAAAACATTTAATGGTTATTGATTTACGAGCCCACTCAGTCCATTTCTTTCATATTCACATTTATTACACCGCCGATTCATTATTTGGTTTTGACTTTTTTACCTCAGGAACTGAGATAACAATGTCTTGACGAAATCGTCATTCAAATCAAATTCTCCAACAGGCTGCCGGTTATGTTGTGAATGCAAAAGATAAGCAAAACTACCAATAACTAAACATCCTTCCGCTTCGTTTTATTTTCATCGTTTACATCTGTCATGGATAAGAATATATTATTTCGTGGCGAATTGAGCGCTAAACTCATAGAAACCGGGCCTGGATGCATTCTAACATCCTTGTATATTATGTCTATAACGTGCAGATTTTTAGTAGACCATTGCTACGGAGTTGGGAAGGAATTGGTGAAAGATTATTGGGCGAATATTACTATCACTTTTGTTTTTTTACAAAATTTAAGAACATTCTAAAGTTATTGCATAGGTGGTCCAACAATTTCCGAATCGAATTTATGGTACAATGATTGCAATGCTTTCGTATCTGGTTCGCCCTTACTGTTGTTTATTATTTCCCCCATTCTGGCAAAGAATAGTTCGATATTTTTAGAAGGAGAAATTGCCACCAATAATGTTCCCGATTTGTCGCCGATATAATTAAAACAATGCTTTATTTTTCTTGGAACATAAATTGTCTCGCCTTTCTTAAATGCGATTTTTTCGTCGCCCAACTGAAAAACAAAATCTCCATCCAGAACACAAAAAAATTCATCAAAGTTGTTGTGGAAAGGAAGAGGAGGTCCGAAACCTTTAATATTGTTTGAGCTAATGAATATCGAAAGTTCATCGCCTGTATCATCTCCTAAGAGTTTGAAATCAACTGGCGTGTTTCCCAGCGTTATTTTCTCGGGATAACGTGTTTTTTGTACTTCTGTCTTGAAGCCTTTTTTTGCACGAGATTTTGGTTTGATTTGGCTGAATGCCGAAAAGGAAGTAGATGTTGACAGAGAAAGCAATGCCGTTTTCAGAAAAATGCTACGTTTCATTTTGTAAAATTTAAAGTAAAAAATTTTTTACAAAGATTCTGCAGCTTATGATTTATTTAGTGGTAAAAAATCCGCATTTTTTCAACCAAGACCTAAAATTCTTTCGGGCGCTTGCGATTGTGCCATTAATAAAGTATGAGGGGTTGTATTTGAGAATTGTTTAAAATCTTTTACAAGATGCTGGTAATCGTGATAACCTGTTTGGAGCGCAATGCTTAACCAGTCAACATTTTGGTACCTATCTTTAAGCTGGTAGGCCTGATAAAAGCGATTGATGCGTGCAAAGAGTTTTGGTGTAATACCTATTTGTTGCATAAACCTGCGTTCAAACTGACTGATAGATAAACACGCGTAGCTTGCCATTTTTTCAACAGACTGTGCATAGGGGTTTTCTGAAATCAAATGGATAACATCATCAAGTGCGCTGGATTCGGTTTTAAGGCATTGTATTCTTTTCCATAGGTAATCCTCTACAATCTGCAGGATGCCTTCATAGCAATTAGTGTTTGCCATGCGCTCATGCACCTGATGTATTTCGGGATTCAGTATTGTCTCTGCATCTATTCTTTCATCAATAAATTCAGTCAGTGGCAACCTCAAAAACTTTGATAATCCTTGCGGTTTAAAATTTACGGATAACATTAAATAGCTATGAGAAAGATGAAAATCAAAACGAGAGATTTGTGAGGCATTAACAGATATTTTAGGAAAGATTTTAGAAATCCCTGATTTTGATTCAAAGGCAGTTACAGAGCCTCTTAGATAAAAAACCAAACAATGATCTGTATTGGCGGGAAACGGCTTTATCGGGATAATAGATTTCTGGTCAAAAATAAAATGCAACAGCAGATAGTCTTTTATGAAATCCTGCAATTTAGTTGACGCCTTTATGATTTTGTATATCACCTTACACATTGTTTAAATGCTGTAAATCATTTTCAACCACATTGAAAAACGCGCTAGTCACAAAATTGCTTAATTTTTCGTAATTAATATTGGGAAGCATTATTAAAAATGCTAAACCACCAGTATCACGCGGCCTATGAGGGCGGACCCAACGTCACGGGTATTTACGCGGAACTCAGCCGGGAAGGAGTTCACCATATAAACTCCTAATGCACCAGACATTTCCAACACCGATATACAGAAAAAATAAGAAAGACGTCCGTGACACCACCCATGAGGACGGGGCGTTTAGACCTGCATCAAGTAAACATATCTGATTAAAGTTGTTCTTTAGTTTAAACCATATTGTTTATTGATCTCGCCGATTAAGTCCGCGGCAATTTTTTTGGCTTCATTGATAATCGTATAATAACCCCAATTTCTTGATTTATAATTGACGAAGCTATTGGCGAAACGGTTTAGGGTTACAGAATCCTTTACAACAATGCGCATGTCATACACAGCACCGTTTTCCATATCAAACTGCGCTGCTTTGTCCTGCATATTATTATCTGTTTGAACATTAAAAACAGATTCATTGCACAGATCATCTTCGAAATCATAAATCTTTTCTGTTGCCGCTTTGATGCTTTCTGTTTCTCCTTTCATGTGTCCCTGAATGAACGCCTGATATTCCAATATCTTATTCAAAACAGCTTTATTGTCTATTAATCGTAAATTTCCTGAACCGGTCAATTGCTGAATAGTGGGCATCGTTGGTAGGTAAGATAACCTGGTTTCGTTAATTGGAGTGTTCCATTTCCCAAGCAACACGTAATTAAACCGGCCTGCCTCATGCAGGTTAATGAACAACGAGTCGAGTATCGGTCTTAAGTAATATATTTTTTTCAATGCTCTGTTGTATTGGGAAGTGTCATACGCTAACTCATTGACCATCGAAGACAGGTATTCTCTTTCTTTTCCTTTGTCACCTATATGTTCACGCAGGTTTTCTGCAAAAAAACCCATAGTTACAGCCAGAAATATCATTAAAAATTCTAAAAAATATTCTTTGAGATTTTTCTTTTCTGCTTTTGGGTGATGATGTACTTCCATATTTTAGTTTTCTATTTCGTATTTATCATTAATTAACTTTTTAAGGTTCGCTGCTTTATTTTTTATTCCGAGAATCATGGTAATTATTCCTCTGCTCAATCCTTTTATATTACTCACGCTAAAAAGACATTTATTGATTGCATCCGGCTCAGCCGATCGGAGGTGCAATATCCCCTGCGGACGAATAAGATCATCTAAACTGTCAGAAGCTTTGTCATAATCATAACTGTCCAGAATAATACGTAAATTTTCTGCCAATCCACCCTTCATACTGGATAAAGCCTCCTGCAGATAGGCAACAAATTCTATTTGTTTATAGTAATCCATCAGGCTGTCAGAAATTTGTTTGTTCCTGATCAATCTCATTTCTCCGGAATTTTTTACCTGGGCTATTGTTCTGTCTGTTATAAATATATTTATACCTTGTTGCCTTTCCAAACCGCGCAGAAAATAATATATTGAGTTGGCGGGAGTTTTTGTGTCAACATTTTTCAGTAATAGGGGAAGTGAATCAGCTGCGCGTATCTGCCACCTGATAAACCCTATTAAATGAGGCAATTGATTTTCATCTTTCGAGAGATCTTCTGCAAATGATCTTATATATTCTTTCTCCTTTCCTTTATTGACAAAATGCTCCCTGATATTTTCCGCAAAAAAACCCATTGTTACAGCCAGAAATATCATTAAGAATTCCAAAAAATACTCTCTGAAGGTTTTCTTTTCAACGGTTGGGTGATGATGTACTTCCATATTTAAGCAAATTCAGTATTGGGTTAATAATTGTGTTCGCGGGTCATTATTTAAATGGCAATTCAATTATGAATTCACTCCCTTCATTTTCTTTTGTATTCACTTTTATCTCACCGCCATGTGCTTTTATGATATCATAACTCAAACTCAGACCTAGTCCGGTTCCCTGACCGGTTGGTTTTGTTGTAAAGAATGGCTGAAAGATTTTATCAATTGTTTTTTGTGGAATGCCATTTCCGTTATCCATAATGGTTAGTACAACTTTGTCATTAATTTTGTTTGTTTGAACAGAGACAGATGGCTCGTAATTTTCATCAACAGTTTTCTTTTTCTCATTCACTGCATAAAATGCATTATTACAGAGATTCAAAAATACTCTTCCAATATCTTGCGGAATGATATTTATTTTTTCTATCGAGGTGTCAAAATCAGTCTTAATGGATGCTTTGAAAGAATTGTCTTTCGCGCGAAGACCATGATAGCTCAATCTTAAATATTCATCTGCTAACGCATTAATGTCAGTCAGCTCTTTTGCACCTACACTTGACCGTGAGTGTTGTAACATGCCTTTGACGATCGCGTCAGCGCGTTTCCCGTGATGATTTATTTTTTCTGAATTTTCTATCAGATCATTTGCGATGGCATTTACCCCGTCTACATTTCCTTTACCTGCCTCATCTTTTAATTCTTCAAGCAATTCTTTATTCACTTCACTGAAATTGTTGACGA
>DATGFZ010000261.1:0-24178 GCA_035308805.1 Puia sp.
GATTATTCAACATTCCATCAACAAAAAGACCAAATTGATTTTTGATTGTTGTATAACAATTTAGCAAAAAACCCCTGAAGTAAAAATGCACGGTTTTGATACAATCGCTGTTCGTTAGCGGGCAAAACGTTTTATAAAAAACCAAGGCAGTTAAAGAAAATCATTTACTTATGGATTTTTTCCTGAAGAATACGCATTGATAAATCGCTTTAGTTGATTTATAGCTTGTTTTAGTGTTTGGAAAAAAATTTACCAGGAGTACGGAGCGCTCCGGGATTTAAAAAAATGCTCTTATTCCGGCGAAAGGTGAATCCTAAAGTAACTCCATATTTTTGATTTATACAATACAGTTACATTATGGAAAGAAGTATATAAAAAAGAAAGCCACCTTGATTTTTACCGTGTGGCTCTCCACAGCTGTACCAAAGGAGGAGTTGAATCCTCGATCTCCCCGTTATGAATCCCAGTAAACCAGGCGATTAAAATTTTCGGGTATTACTTATTAACGACCCACCGGCTGGGATAAAACGACTTGTTTTGCGTCGAAAAAGAATCATTTTCAATGCCTGATGCCTGGTGGTATCCTATTTTATTTTTCCTTATTATTGGGATAATGTACGCCGGGTCCAAAGAAACATTCATTTGACTTTATTTTTCCATCTTTAAATGTAAAATATTCAGTGTTCCGGAATAACCTGCCGTCTGCAGTCCAGCCATTATAGGTTGCAAAACCTTCATCCCCTTTCACAATCAGCTTGACCAATTCAAACTTTTTGATGTTGGCGGAATTTGGCCAGCATTTTTCCTTGTATTCCTTTAAGGCAATATGTTCATCAACAGGGCTGCTGAAAGTAAAACCATCAGCAAGAATGGACTCCAGCATACCCCAATCCTTTGTTTCATAGGCTGCATAATAACCCCTGATGAGTTTTTCGCCTTGGGATTGCTGACCAAAGGCTGCCTGGGAAGACAGGGCAAATCCCAGCACGAGAATCTTCAGAAAAAGTGTAGTCGGTTTCATAATTTTTTGTTTTGATTTAAAAATTGCCTTTCACAACAGTCGTCGGGGCTCGCTTTCCTGGTAAAGACAACCCTAGAAGCCATAACCGGACATCATCCGCCGATTTATTTTTTGGCACCCAGTTCTGCAGTGTCTTCCAAATTATTTGCTGATTGAGTGAACTCGGACATAAATTACAGTCATAAGATGTCATTATTTCCCGATAAGTGTTAAAACAATTATCAAATAAGAGCATGGACAAATATTCTTTAACATGTTTCTTTTCCGCGCTGGGGTAATGATGTGCTTCCTGGGTATATTCTTTTCCTGCAGAGATTCTTTTATTAGTAAGCCCGTCATGTTAGCGCAAGCAGCTAAAGCGCCTTCACGTAAAGGCGCCAAACATCGTTTTAGCGGTGAAGAGCCGTATGGGTAAAAATAAATTGGCTCAGAGCGGGATAATTATTTCTTCGTAAACTCGAGGTAATCAAAATTCATATTGCCGTGTTCAGCTATTCGTAGCTTAATAATATGCATTCCCTTTGAGATTCGGAGGGATGTCAGAGAATCCAAAGTGCTCCAGTGGTGCCATTGACGCCATGACACGGTGTCTGCATCATTATGCGTTGAAAAGATTTTCAATTTATTCGTCCCCTTTTTTCCATCGACATCCAGCGTTATGGCTCCGTCGCCGTTTGCGGTATACATAACAGCTATGCGGTATAATCCAGACCTCCTTACTTTTACCGTGTAATTGATCCATTCGCCAGGCTCTGTCCAACCGATGTATAATTGACCCAAAACAGGGTCTTTTTTATTGAAAGGATTATTATCGATACCCCCAGATTTTGTAAAGGAAATATCAACACCCTCGTTCATCCTGAATTCATGCAAAGCATTACCGTCAGCAGGGTTCAGGTGGCCGCTGCCATGATTGATGCTGTCCGTGTCATGGTAGGCAACAGATTCCCCGCCTCTATCATAAAACGCACATTCAATCCTTCCGGGAATGGATTGCTTTTCCCAAGGTCTGCCCCGGTATGATTTTGGAATGTAGTTTGGCGTGCAGGCTGAGATGCATACCGCAAACAATAAAAACAAGATCGGCCTCATAAGCTTGTTGTACTTTGTCCCATAATGATACTTTTATTTATTGAAATTACAGCCTGATTCAGGTTGCATGAATCAGCATTTTTCATCATTGCAAACGATGATTTGCATCGTTTTGCAGATATAGGGGCAATTTGGGCAGAGGGGGATGCCTACTTAGACCTTCCGTTTTTTCTCATTCGACTGATCAGTAAACCATACATCTCCGGAATCGAAAATGGATGTATTTCAGAGGAGATTAAAACCATATTTTTTGAATCCATTTTGATTTTTATTTCCCCGACATCCATTTCAATTCCAAGCTTACCCGGTTTTTATGATGATGATATTCGGGATTTTTGTGTTTACCGGTTGTTATAAGGAACATAATTTGCCCATTGCCACGGTGTAAACTTATCGCCGATAATTTTTTCCAGTAATTCTTTAAAGATGCTCTCGCCGTTTGAGCTGTTTGTCATCAGCAATATCGAGGAGCCTTTGTCGATAAAGTTAATATTGTAGTGCTCCCAGCCATCGTCATGGCCTCCTTTGTGAAAACCTTCCCCATAGGGTGTTTTCAAAAATCCCCATCCAAGCCCGGTAGAGAGTGCTATGGGATTGTTTTCCGTCGTGGAGTCATCGCCGATTGTCGGAAACATACGTTTTGAATAAATGCGAATTCCTGGTGTCATCATTAACGTGTATATCTGTTGATTCAACCCTTTTTTTTGCATAATGTACTGGATGAATCTGGCGTAGTCGGCAAGTGTTGTTTCCATGGAACCTGCCGCGCCAGCCGTTGTCCATTTCTTTTTTTCCAGTGGCCTGCTATTTTCATCATACCCCAGTGCATAATTATCTTCGAACCGCTGTTGCCATACATAGCTTGTCCGGTACATCCCGATTGGTTCAAAAACAATTTTAGCGGCCAGGACTTCCAGCCCATTGCCAGTAATTTTTTCCACGACCATTTGAAGCAGAGCGTATCCTTCCCCGGAATACCCAAACTTATGTCCCGGCGTGAAATAAATAGCCAGCTTACCATTCGGAACATATTTCCCGGTCCTGGCATCCAGGAATCTCCAGTTGGGGAAGCCCGTGGTATGGCTCAGGCACATCCGTGCCGTGATGAGTTTCCACCGATCATCGCCAGCAAGATCTCTGTATTTCGGGTATTCGGGCAGTGGCTTGTCCAGGTATTGATAAAGTGGTTTTTCAAGATCTAAAACGCCTTGGCGGACGAGCGCGAGACATAGGTAGGTAAAAACCGCCTTACTGAGTGATGCCGCGTATAAAACCGTCGATGTGTCCAGCAATTCTTTAGCTTCAATATTTTTATACCCGTACATTTTTTCATACACTATTTTATTGTCATTGATGATGGCAAGCCCCAGCCCGGAAACCCTTGCTGCGCTCATCAGGTGGAGGGTCATGCTGTCTATTGCGGAAGTTGATATGGTCGTTCCATCAATTCTTTTGATGTGGGGTTGCTGTCCAAAAGACAGGATGAACGAAAGCAACAGTCCAAGCAAAATGCTGAGTTTTTTATATTTTGCCATTTTGTGCCGACGTATTTTTAAAAATGAAAAAAATCTGAGCCTGATCAACATTTTTTCAATTGAAGAACCAAATTATCATTAACTCCAAAGAAAGACACAATCTAAAGAAGAATTGTTGCCTCAAGCCATACCATCTATGGTCTGCCCCTGAGACCATCCTTTACCCATCGGCTGTAAAATCAATTTTGTAATGGTTCAAATAAATCTTGCACGCAGAATTGCTATTCAAAAAAAATCATTCCTTTCTCGAATTTTTTACGGTATTTGCTATTGCGCTTTAACCACTTGGCTGCGATCGGGGAGGCTGCATTTTTCAGATGACCTCGCCGCTTATCTCATCGAAGTATATCAATTTTTCCTTCAGAAAACGAATTCCTTTTTCTTTGCCTGCGTCAATGACTTGCAACGGGGGTCGCCGGGCAATCAAGGTTTGTTTTGCCAGAGAGAAATAAACCAGCTGCTCGTTACCCATATTTTCATATGCAATCACTTGTAAGCTGCAATCGGCAGCGGGATCGTCATTTTCTTCGCAGATGAGAATGTGTTCCGGACGCACACCAATTTGAAGAATCTTACCGGTGTAACGACTAAGGGCCGCAGGAATATCATGTCCTAAAAAAATACGACAGGAGATGGATTCGTGAATAAAATAATATCCATCCTGATTTTGAATCGTTCCTTTTAAAAAATTCATAGCCGGGGATCCGATGAAACCTGCAACAAATTTATTGGCCGGATTATTATATAAATGCAAAGGTGAATTTAGCTGCATCAGTTTGCCTTTATTCAAAACAGCTATCCTGTTTCCCAAGGTCATGGCTTCTGTCTGGTCATGTGTGACGTAAATCATGGTGGCATTGATTCCGCGATGCAATTTTTGCAATTCAATGCGCATCTGGCTCCGCAGTTTTGCATCCAGATTGCTGAGGGGCTCATCAAACAGAAATACTTTAGGCCTCCGGATAATGGCTCTTCCGATAGCTACCCGCTGGCGCTGTCCGCCGGAAAGTGTTTTTGGTTTTCTTTGTAACTCGTCCTCGATCTCGAGCAATTGCGCCGTTTGCATGACGCGTGTCTTGATTTCACTTTTAGAAAAGTGTTTTAGTTTTAATCCGAACGCCATGTTATCATATACCGTCATGTGGGGGTACAACGCATAGTTTTGAAAAACCATGGCGATATCGCGGTCCCGCGGACTCAGATCGTTTATTCTTTTTCCATCAATACTCAGTGTTCCGCCGCCAATTTCTTCCAACCCCGCAATCATCCGCAGCAATGTGGATTTTCCACAACCCGAGGGACCGACGATTACCATAAACTCTTTATCCTGCACAGTAAATGAAATATCGTCAATGGCTTTTGGGGAAGCGTGGTTTTTTTTATTGGACGGGTAGGTTTTTGAGAGATGATCAAGGATTACTTCGGCCATAAAATTTTCTGTTTATGAACTTTGAATAGAAAAACATTTCTTTGATATCCTGGTAATGCGGCAGGCAAGATCCGATTCACCCGATGCCAAAATAAAATCATCCGCATGCGCGGCAATACCGGTTGTGAAAACCACACCACTGATGTACAATTGATGACTGATCACAGCAGTCAACCCTGAATCCGCTTCCAAGAGCGGTGAGGCGTCCTCCAGGTGAACAATATTTAATGGATTATTTTTATCCAGCAAGGCCCAAAAAGTGCGGTAGGTTCCGATGTCTCCCCTATTTTCAACTCCGTGATACAACATCAGCCACCCGTCACCAGTAAGTACAGGCGGCGTCCCGCCGCCGATCTTTACATTGGATAAAGAAGACCGCCTGGCCCGTAAAAAAGGAAAATCAGATGGTTTCCAATGCAACAGATCCGGTGAAGATGCCACGTGAATAACAGCGCCGGGATGCCACTCGGAAGATGGGGAAGAGGCAAAATAACATTCGCCCAACGGTCTTGTCAACGCATAATAGGTATTATCTATTTTACCTTCAAACAAGAGCATGTCTTTATTCTGATGATCGAGCACAATCCCCAGGCTTCGATAATCCAATCCATTATCAGAAATATAAAGTATGGTTGCCTGTCTTTGGGAACTTACGCAACAGGTGGTCATGTAATAACGCCCATCTATAACCGAAATTCGCGGATCCTCGATTCCGTATTCCTGGTTGCTGTGGCGAGGTGAAATGATCTTATCATAGTGTATCCGCCGGACCGCCGAGCCATCTTCATTCAGTTCAACCGGCAACAACCAGGATAAAGAAGTCAGCGCATATACCGGAAATCCATAACCGTTTATTTTAAGTTTTCTGGGGTCCTGACTGTTGACCGCAGACAATGGCCATTCATCGGTAGTGAAGTTTTTTTGTTCATCCCACCGCAAGGAGTGAACTTTATCTGCAACAACAGGATGGGATAATGCTTCTGCCACACGAACCATCATCAATAAATTTCCGTTTGGCAAACGACATAACCCCGGATTGAACGCACCCAGCACATGGGTTTTTTCCTCGATCCCGTTCCGCAATGGAGAACATACCAGGTCCACGTCGTCCGGAGTAAAAATCAAATGATCTGATTTTATAAACTTGTTGTTCATCATTTCCTGCTAGTTCTTTTTATATTTATTGAATGCGGTTTTTATAGCCAGGTTGTTTTCCACTATTTCTAGAGTAAGCAGGGCTTCAATGGTCGATTCCGCCCCGGAATTCAAATTCACGCTGCCCGGCGATGAGATTCCGTCATAACAAATACCGGTCGACAGGGAATACATGTTTACAGAGGCAGCATTCGCACCCAAGAACCATGCGGCAAGATGACCGGCCATGTCTGCATATTTTTGCAACCCTGTTTTTTTGTACGCTTCAGCTGCTGCGAATACCATCGGCTCAATTCCATATGCGATCTGAGCATAATTGGTATCAGACAAAATCTGAATGGCACCGGCGCTGCTGTCAATAGAAAATGAAACTTGAAAACCATCCTGCAATAACCAGGGGTAGAAATTATCTACCTCTGCCATGGCTCCGGTTTCGTATTGGGGCTGATTCAGAAAGCTACCTGCCTGCATCAATGCGTAAGCCTGCAGATTTCCATAGGCATGCCAGGTATTCTCCCAGCTTAAAAAAGCACCATATGGGAAATGCGTGGTATCCCCTTGCTGCATCAGCATAATGCCATCAGCAAGTTTTTTTATATAGGCTGAAATGACAGCGTCATTTGTTGTTGTGCAATAATTTATCAAGCCAAGTATAAGTGTCGAGGATTGATCTGTTCCACTCCCGGCGGGCAGCCATTGAGGAATGGTGATCCCATTGACTACGCTGGTGGTCTCGGGCAGATTGACCAGATCGGTCTTTATCTGCGCTATCAATTTATTGATCGCCTGCTGAACTTTGTTATAAAGCGGCACATTTTTGCTTTGCAGCGCGGGTTCGACTTCCGTAAGCGTCTGCAAGGCACGCCATGACCACCAATTCGGATTATTGATGCTGGTTGCACCAGCGGTGTTTATTAAGTTATTTGCAAATAAAAAATTATAGAAATACCCATTGGATGATTGCATCTCCAGGAGAAACGATACCAAATGATATACTTTGGATTGCACGCTGGTATCCGAAGAAAAGGTACTGCTTCTAAAATAGACCAGTACTGCCCTCGATACATCATCCACACAGGCAAAGCCCTCGCCTGTTGCCTCTACGTTGGTGTAATTGGGATAATTTGAATAAATATATACGCCTGCAGCCATTGTTCCATCAGAAAAAGTTACAGGGGTATACAAATTGTCAAGGTGATTGGTGTTCACCAATCCCGTATCTGCGGCGGGAGGAGTCGTCGATGCGCTTAGCGCCTTTTTAGTACAGGCAATCAAAGAGACGCCCATTCCCATGGCATACAAAAAAAACACACTGACGATTATTTTCTTCTTCATACAAAAAAATTAAAGTTTGAATTCATTTAGGAGATCATGGAGCGCTATGGTTGCAAAACCGGTGGCGGAATCTGATACCGCGTAAGGGATGACCAGCAGGTTCCCGTGCCTGATAAGCCCGCAGGTATACACGACATTGGGAACATACCCTTCGCGTTCTTCTTCATCGGCTGCAATTAGTGGTTTATCCAACCTGCCGATTATTTTTGTCGGATCATCCAGGTCCAGTAAAACGGCACTGATCACATAGGTGCGCATGAGACCGACCCCGTGAGTAAGCAATAACCAGCCCATGTCTGTTTTTAGGGGTGACCCGCAATTTCCGATCTGTACAAACTCCCAATTAAATTTCGGTTCCATGAGCATTTGACATTCATTCCAACAATAGAGGTCATCCGAAAACATAATGGATATATTTTCTCCTCCCTGCCTGGAAACCATCACAAACTTTCCGTTCACTTTCTCCGGAAATAACGCCATGCCTTTATCCTTGATCGCCGAACCATACAATCTCCTTATGGTAAATTTTTTGAAATCTCCGGTTTCAATAAGGTGGGTTTTTATCTGTTTGCCATTGTAGGCCGTATACGTTCCATAATAGTAAGAACGCCCGTCGTCTTCAAATTTTACAAATCGTACATCCTCCATGCCCATGATTTCTTCTTTGGCATGCGGGAAAATCACTCTTTCGCTGATGGACAGATCCGGCGGATCTTCCAACTCATAATTCGCGTCAAGTATTTCTTCAACTCCTGCCATAGAATCAGTCATCGATCCAACTGGGTTTGCCATTTGTGTAAAAATATTTTTTGCCTGCTCCGCAGTAAAAGAACCAGGCAGCACATCCAGTGCTTGCTTATTGAATCCCGGGGTGTTTGCCGCACAGGCATGAATAAATATTTTATCATACACGGCATCTGCTTTTTTCTGCAATGGGGTAAAATATCCTGTCGGCATATCCAGGGTAATGTCACCATCCTCGTCGATGATACCTGTATGGAATACGATGGAAGAAATATGTCCTTCGCCCGTAGACCTCAGGCTCATGACAAAACGCTGTTGCCCCGGCGTCAACCCTTGCTGATGGGGATGAGAAACGATCGAAGGATTAAACAATGCAGCTGATTGTATGGAATATTCTTTTGTCAGGAATGCACCAAGCAATAGTTTTTTTTGTAAAGAGAAATGAGACAACCCCCTGGGATAGACATTTACCAAGCGCTGGAAATGACGCAGAAAGATTCCATGGATGTTGCGGTGACGATTTGCAAAATCGTGCATCACTTTTACCATGCACTCATTGGTTTCCTCTTCGTCCAGGTTTTCCATACGTTCCACGATATGCCTCGCGCGGTCTTCACCGGGCAGGTGCAGGAAAAGCGTGATCACGGCTTTGGCAGAAGCAAATAATTTTATCGGATGTTTATTGATTTTCATTGAATGACTAGTCTTTTAAGCCGGTGGAGGCCATGCTCTGAATAAAATGTTTCTGAAAAAATAAGAATGCGATCATTACCGGGAGTGCCAGTACCACCGCTGCAGCGATCTTCACGCCCAGCTGGGCATCTGCGCGGCCGCCTACGGCAAATAAGGTCACCAGCTGGGGCATCGTCATAAGCTGCTCATTCCTGATCACAATCAAGGGCCACAAAACTTCATTCCATGACCCGATAAAAGTGAGAATAGCTACCGTTACGATGGTTGGTTTTATATTTGGCCACAACACCCGGAAAATAATTCCCATTTCATTACAGCCATCCAGCCGCGCTGCATCGATCAAAGCCTGCGGAAGTCCCTGGAAAGCCTGCCGGAACATGAGTATGGCAAATGCGCTCACGGCAAAAGGAACAATAAGGGCAAGAAAAGTATCTACCAGATGCAAATTCACCATCGTGATATAATTTGGAATCAGGGTAATCTGAAAAGGCAGCGACATGGTAAAAACAATGACATAAAATATGATATGCCTTCCTTTGAAACGCATTTTAGCCAGGGCATACCCCACGGTGGATCCGGTGATCAGCACCAGGGTTGTTGTTACCAGGGCGACCAGCATGCTATTGACCAGTGAACGGCCAATCGGGATCTTTTCCATCATCGTTCTAAAATTTCCCCAGGTAGCGTGTGAAGGCCAGATCGTCATTTTTCCGATCTCATGCATCGGCGCAAAGGCGGCTCCCATCATCCATATAAAAGGATAGATGAATGATAATGCAGCGGTCAGCAAAGCCGCATACAACATGAATCTCCCTATTGAAAATGTTTCTTTCATATTTATTCTTCTTTCTCAATAAACTTCTTTTGCAGGATCACCACCGTCATGATCATCATGGCGTAAAAAAAACCAAGCGTAGCGGAATAGCCCATGTTGTAATATTGAAAGGCCTGTTTATATATGTACAATACGGCAGAAAGCGTTTGATTCAGCGGCCCTCCGCCGGTCATGATATAGGGTTCTATGAATAAAGAAAATCCGCCGATGGTAGATAAGATTACCACCAAAAAAATCGTAGGATTGATCATGGGCAGGGTGATGTACCAGAACTGCTGCCAGCGACCGGCACCTTCCAATTTAGCCGCTTCATAATATTGCGGGGGCACGGTTTGCAAACCAACGAGAAAAAGAATGATATACAAGCCCACATTTTTCCAGGTAGCCATGATGGCAATGGAATAGATGGCAATACCCGGATTAACGAGCCATCCCTGTTTTGGGAGGCCTATGCCTGTTAGCACGCGGTTGATCATGCCCGAATCGTACCCATATAACTGTTGCCATAAAATGGTAATCACCACTCCTGAAACAATAACCGGCATAAAAAAAGAGGCCCTGAAAAAAGAAATAGCCTTAATTTTTTGATTCAGCAACTGGGCTAAGAATAATGAAACGATCAATTGCAAGGGAATATGCAGCAACAAAAATTTCAAGGTATTCCCGATTGCTTTCCAGAATAACCGGTCATGCATGAGGCGATTATAATTATCCACGCCAATAAAATGCATGGGTGCAATGATGTTCCATTTATGAAAAGTAAGAAAAAAGCAAAACAGCACCGGAAACAGCACAAAAATCATAACATACACGATATAAGGGGACACCAGTAAATAAGGCAGCATTTTCTTTCGTTGGAACGAAAATATTTTTTTCCGTCTACGCAATATGGTTGATTCACTTTGCATTTAATCATTACAATTTTGCGCGAGCCGGTTTGCCTCTTCGGCCATGTGCAGCGACCGAATGGCATGACTGTCATCAATGATCCGGATGTGATGGCGATCGTTCAGCCAGGCCAATTGATCGGATAACATCGATGTGAGCATTTGCTGATACATATTCTTCTTTCCTGACCTGCTTTTATATTCCATGGTGATGAGGTCTTCAAAGGGGATTTTATTAAACCTGCCTGCTGGTTTCTGATTTTCTCCCAATAAATTGTGAAGGTGCGCAATGGAATTTGATCCCATGATCTCCTGCAGTTTTTCTGTCTTATTTTTTTCAATAAGTCCGTACAATTTCAGTTTTACTGGAATCCATTCGTAGAGTGTAATCTCTCCGTATTCAAACTGCAAGCGCATCTCCTGGCGATCGAGTATTCCGGGTTGATTAAATCCATGATAAAAATTCACCACTCCATTTCTGTATCGCACGGCTGCCTGAACGCGATCTACAATCCTGTCATCAACCGACCGCTGCAATTGCAGTGCGTTTGCCACTTTCCCATCTCCCAACCAACCGGAAAACAGATCAAAAAAATGAACCCCGTGTTCTATAAATATTCCACCGCTCATCGATTCCCTCCAAAACCAGTGATCAGTATTCAATTTTTCATCGCTTGCATAGTTCTCAAAAAAACCATGTACGAAATTCCCGATTATCTTTTCTCTTATAATGGCATTTACCATTTCAAATAACGGGTTGTAGCGTTGCATCAGGTTAACTACATACAAAAGGTCACGCGATTTTGCCAGTGCTGCCAACGCTGCCGCTTCATTGGTTTTTAGTGCCGCCGGTTTTTCGCAAATGACATGTTTGCCTGCAAGCAATGCCATTTCCGATTGCTTGTAGTGCAAATAAGGAGGGGTGGAAATATAAATGAGATCTACATGGTCACTGGCCACCAGTTCCTGAAGATCAGCACATATTTTCAAATGGTATTGACCGCTCATTTTTTCTGCAGCGTCCGCACGGATATCCGTTACCGCAACCACTCTCACATCCGGTACGTTTAAAAATGCCTGGATGGCAAATGCGGCGAAATCCCCCGCGCCAACAATTCCAATATGTAATTCTTCCCTGCTCATGGTAATAAGTAGCCATATTTATTTGTCGGTGCTGGCCAGCAACACATTGACTGCAGCTTCTGCATCCTGTATCGCCTTTGCCGGGGTTTTTTTCCCATACACCACACACGATTCATATTCCTGTGAAATAATATCCAGCACTTCTATGATCACTTCACAATTGTCGACTCCTTTTACAAAAGGCAATTGTTTTGCAAAAAGCAACATCATCGGATTCGTTTTAAAATAATCGCTATAAAAAATATCTGATTGAAGGTTCTTTCTTCGCGGAACCTGTCCTGTCAGCGTCAGGAATGCCAAATCGCCTTTTTTATCCACCATTGTTCTGATAAAATTCCAGGCGGCCTGGGGATCTTTGCAGGTGTTGAAGACCACAATATTTTTTGGGTCAGCGTACGTATACACCGGGCCTTGATGATCATCGGGAACCTGCGGTTCGAAATAGGAGAAATCGAAATTTCTGTCGGGTATGGTGCGGAGATAGGAAATCTCCCAGGGACCCGTCCATTTTGTTGCAATGACCTGCGCTACGAAGGGGTCGTCAGAAGAAGATAGATTTTCTCTCGAAAAATATTCATGGCTGTACAAACTTTGCAGAAACGCAAAAACTTCGACAGCATATTTATTATTGAATGCAGCTTTATTATTTATTACCAGTGGCGCCCCATCCGATGCGGCGAGATACAATGTATAAAAATTAAAAAGACGCTGATACCATATTTCTTTTACTTCGGTATAACCGAACCATTTTTGAGCTGACCCGCTTTTTTCAGCGTTCTTTTTAAAAATTGCCGCTGCACGGAGGTAGGCGCTGTATGTTTTTGGTAGCTCGTAAATACCATTTTTCGTAAATAGATCCCTGTTGTAAATGGTCATGAAGGGATTGACTTTCCACGGCACCTGGTAAATGTGGCCATCAACGGAAGTAATTTCTCTGATCACCGCGCTGTCGCATCTTTCATGAATAAATTGAAGAAACCCGTTGAGGGTATCCAGTGGGATCAATACGCCTGAGCGCGCAAACATCTCCACATTGCCCTGCCACATGTTGGCGTAAATATCCGGCGTGGTTTTCCCAACGACGGCAGCAAGAATGACTTCTTCGCTAGACTGCCCTTCCGGTATGGGTTGAAGATGAATATTATTTTCGGGGTGAAGACGATCCCATGTTTCGGTCAGTGACGTGCAGAAATTTATTTCCCTGGGATTATTGGAGCACCAAAAAACCAATGGCTTATTCTTTGAAGAACTGGTTCCGCAAGCACTACAAGTCAAGACCAATGAAAATAAGCATATGATTCGCATGATGAATTATTCGGTCTGCTGCTCCATGAAAGTGATTAATAGAAAATGTGGAAATGGTAAAACCCACTACAGAAAACAATTGCTGCAGTGGGTTTTAAGATGTGTTGATTTGTTGTTTATTGCGTCACCTGTTGGTTGTAAATTTGGGTTACCTGTGCCGCCGTTAAAGGAATATTATAGATCATGATGTCATCAAGATCTCCTGTCCAGTATCCGCCGTAACCGATATAGTTAGGGTCTGTGGAAGTCGGAGAATATGCGCTATTGGTCAAATCCGAACCAATCGCTAAATCATATGTTGGGTTGATTGGTTTGATCGCTCCCAATGGGCCGTTGGCACCAGTCCATGTTTTGACGAGTACACCATTGATGTAAAAACTTTCGGTATTCACACCGTCATACGTCACGACGAGGTGGTTCCAGTTTGCTGCACCGGCACCCACTGTGATATGTGTTCCTGCATCATCTTTATCATAGATGGATGAGTCTGTGGAAACGGTCATGAAGGGCAATGTAGGTTGCGTTTGAAATTTCCAACCATTCCAGCGGCTCAAAGAAATCATGTAGCAGTCATTGGGATGATCTGTTCTACCCGCAGTATCCTGTCTTTCCCATAAGCTAACGCTTATTGCTTGCGGATCAAGTGCTGAGCTGTAAGGGATATCAATGTTACCGCCACCAGCAAATGTGTATGCGGAATTGGCATTTCCAAAACGATCTGCGACCAGGCTTGGTGCTCCCAGGGGAACTGCTGCCAGGCCAACCGGACCAGCTTCAAGTGTTCCGTTGTGGCCGTTACCCGATGAGTCATTGGTATTGCCATTGAATTTCCAGTAGGCGACCAAAGCTGAAGCCGCAATCGGCGTAATGAGCCCCTGTTTATAGGTTGCCACAGCAGCATTTAAATTTGCCGTAGCCGCGTCGATCGCGCTCTGTGTTGAGGCGGTATTTGACAGGACTGCAGCGGCAGAAGTCAATGCAGATTGAAGAGCCGCCTGAGTACCTTTAGTATATTTTCCCGGTTGGGTTCCTTCTGAGGTATTGGTTAAGTACCAGGTAGCACTATCAATAGATTGAGTGAGGCTTGTCTTATTCAGCTGCACTGGCGGTGCTGAGCTTGATTTTTTACAAGAGAACACAAGGAGTGCCAGCGACAATCCTAATATTGTTGTAAGCGTTAAAAACTTAATTGGCATTTTTGATCGCATAACTTTGATTTTTATAAATGGTGAATAATTAAAAATTTTAATGAAGTCCTTTATCAGCATCTCTTTCGCTTTGGGGAATGGGAAAAGTTTTGTCTGTGGCGTAATTAAATGTTGCCAGTCCGCTATTTACAATCAATGCATTGTTGGCATAGATTGAACCCCATCGGATGATGTCAAAGAATCGATGAAATTCAAAACCAAATTCAACCCTTCTTTCATGTTGTATTGCCGTTCTTACTGAGCCCTGATCGATGGCGGTGACATCCGGTAATAATCCGGGTGGAATCAGGCCGACACCGGCCTGGGTACTGTCATACAAATAACTTTCCCTTGCTCTTTTTCTCACCTGATTCAATGGTACCAGCGCAGCTGTGGTTTGTCCGAGTTCATTTAAAGCTTCAGCATTGAACAGCAGCAGGTCCGCATACCTGATTGCCAAATAATCACAGCTTCCCGTTCCTTTTAAATTGATGGGTACTTCGGAAAATGGCTGTTGATATTTTTTGGTGAGGTATCCCGTGGGCGACCAGGATGCCAGAAATATTTCTCCGTTATACCAGGGCATACTGTCTCTGCCAACGGTATAATCCAATCGCGGGTCATAGACGCCTGCTCCGGTTTTTTCAAATTCATTGACAAAATTCTGCGTTGGGCAATTGAAGAAATAACCATTGTCCGCCTGAGGCGCAAACCATTGGTTCAAAGCATTGCCCACGCCGATTGCCTGGTTGCTTAGCATCTGTACTTCGAAAATGGATTCCTGATTGTTTTTATGATCGGCATCAAAATTTTGAGAATATATTTTCATTAAGGCATACTGCGCACCATCGATCACTTTCTGAGAATAGATCAGTGAGGAATCCCATTTCTGCTGGTATAAATAAACTTTTGACAGGAGCGCACTGGCTGCGCCGCTGGTCGCTCTTCCTACATCGTTGCCGGTATAATTAACCGGCAGCACATTGATGGCAGCCAATAAATCCGGCTCTATTACCGATCCATAAATTTGTTGTGCAGGCGTTTGTGCGATTTGCAGCTGGGCAGGGAGCAGAGGGGTGAGAACAACCGGGACATCTCCAAAAATATTTACGAGCATGAAGTAATACCAGGCACGTAAAAATTTTGCTTCCCCCAATATTCTGGAACGCAGCGCTGTATCCATATTTATAGACGGCACATTAGCCAGTACCAGGTTGCAATTGGTAATGCCTTCGTAAAAATTTCCCCACTCGGCCGACAAATTTGCATTGCTGGGGTTATAGGTGAAATCATCAATGGTACCAATATCGGGGTTGTCACCAGCCTGTCCTCCTTTTACCGCATCATCAGACGCCACATCACCAAATACCCATAAGGGATTTGATGTGGCGCTGGCAAAGGTCAACTGAACATAAGCGGCGTTGATTGCTTGTATCGCGGCGTCAGGCGAGGTGTAAAAATCTGTTGTATTGTATACGCCCTGTTGTTGTTTGTCAAGAAACTTACTGCAACCAACAGCGGTCACTGCGCCCAAGACCATGACCGAAAAATATATCAGCGATCTGTTATTCATGATTTTTTACTTGTCAATGATTAAAAATTAAGGTTTGCACCACAGATGTAACTTTTTGCAGCCGGGTAAGTCCCCCAATCAATACCTGCAGCAACATCGCCGGGATATTTTTCAACGTTTACATTATTGCTGGTATGCATTTCCGGATCTAATCCCGGATATTTTGTAATGGTGATCAGGTTATTTCCCGTCAGGTAAAATCTCAATCCTTTTATGTGTAATTTGTTTGCCAGGGATTGAGGAATGCTGTATCCCAGTTGTACATTTTTTAAACGCATATAAGAACCGCTGAATAGGAACCGGTCCGAAGCCTCTTTGATATTGTTGCCGGCATCTGCCCAGGAAACAAGCGGCGTGGTGTTGCTGGTACCCTCACCGTGCCAGCGGGTATCATATATTTTCTGCGTCACGTTGAAAGGACGATAAAACCCTTCGATGTCCTGGTTGACCTGCATGTATATCTTATTTCCATAAGATCCCTGGAATAAGACAAATAAATCAAAATTGTGGTAGCTGAGATTAGCGGTAAAGCCATAGGTGAATTGGGGAATGGCACTGCCCAGGAAAGTCCTGTCATTTTGATCGATCACTCCATCCTTGTTAATGTCTTTATATTTTACATCGCCGGGTCTGATACCGCCAAATATCGAAGAAGCGGGAGTTCCCTGGTAGGCGTGGGTGAAAATGTCATTTGCATTTTGGAAAATCCCATCTGTCTGATATCCATAAAACGATCCGATCGGATGACCAACAGCCGTGAGGGTTGCATAAATATTGTTATCAATTCTCCCGCCTTGAATGGGCGTGCCATTGGCTAGTGACAATACTTTGTTTTGTATGGTCGCAAGGTTTGCACCAATACTGTATTTCAAATGATGGTCATTGTTTTTATATTGAAGGTTAAACTCAAAACCTTTATTCTGGACACTGCCGTTATTTTGATAAGGAGCTGACGCATCTCCTCCGATCAAAGGCAGAGGAACCTGAACGAGCATGTTGCTGGTGGTTTTTTGAAAATAATCGACCGTCAGTGTCAACCGGTCGTTCATGATGCCCATGTCCACCCCTGCGTCTGCCTGCGTGGAGGTTTCCCACTTAACATTCGGGAGTCCTTTTTGAGATACCGTATAACCTTGCACCGAAGCTGGCGTGGTGCCCAGTACATAATTGCCCGTATTGCTGATTTGCGAAGCGTAGGGATAATCAGAAAGTCCATTTTGATTTCCCAGCTGACCATAACTTCCCCGGACTTTTAAAGTAGATAAAACCGGGAAAAGCTTGGTGATAAACTCTTCTTTCATCAGATTCCAGGCAACAGAACCGGAAAAGAAATTTCCCCACCGGTAGGCTGGATCTAATTTTGAAGAGCCGTCCCTGCGCACATTTCCGGTGACAAAATACTCATCATTATAATTATAATTAATGCTACCCAGAAAAGAAAGGAGCGTCCATTGGTTCAACCCTTCGTTCACGGAAATGTTGGTGATGTTTGAGTCAAGATTCAAATATTGAAATAATGGACTTTGGTTGGTAAAATTTCTGGTGGTTGTACTGACGTTATGGGTTGAATTTCCGACGGCTTCGGTTCCCGCAAGAACATTCAGGTTGTGTACGCCGTTGAATGTTTTGTTGTAGCGTAAAGTATTGTTCCAGATAAAATTTTCATTCGTTACATTTCCGACACTCAAAGCGCTGGGACTGTTGATTCGTCCGTTGGTTCCCCAGTTTTTATCAAAGGTTTTATCTTCAGTAATCAATACATCACCGCCAAAATCAGTTTTTAAGATTAGATTTTTGAGCAGCTTATATTCTGCAAAAACATTTCCGAAAGCCCTGAACTGATTTTCAACATTGCTGGTATTGTTGGCGAGTCCCACCGGATTATATCCGTCCCCAAAAAAATTGGGATAGGCAGGCAGGTCACTATAACTGCCATCCGGATTATATACAGGAATTGCGGGATCACGGAAAAGTGCGTATCGAATGACACTTCCGCCATTGCCCCCCAGTCCATCCCCTGAACTGCCAATCGCATTTTTGTTATAAAACGAAATATTGATATTGGTTCCAATTTTTAATTTATCGCTTACCTCAGCGGTAATTTTTGTTCTGAGAGAATATCTTTTATAATTGGAGTTCAGGATGATGCCATCCTGATTAAATACATTCCCCGAAATAAAATATTGTGTTTTTTCGTTTCCGCCGCTCACAGAAAGTTCATGGTCTTGTATGGGAGCTGTTTGAAAAATCGCACCCAGCCAGTCGGTGTTTGCCATGGGGATTGAACCGGAGATCGGCGTTTTAATCAATGGCGAGTTGGAAGCGAGTCCGGTGTTGTCGTTTTCCACCATTTCATTAAATAATGTTTTGTATTCACTCGCATTGGCCATGGGGGTAAGAAAACCATGTTTTTGAATACCTGCATACACCGAATAGCTGAGCTGGGCTTTTCCGGTTTTTCCTGATTTGGTGGTAATTACTATGACGCCATTGGTAGACCTGGCTCCGTAAATGGCCGCCGAAGAGGCATCTTTAAGCACTGTGATGGATGCGATGTCATCGGCAGCTAAAAAATTGATCCCGTCGGTTGTTGGTACTCCGTCTATAACAAAAAGCGGATCATTATTATTTATGGAACCAACCCCCCTGATGCGTATGGCTACCCCATCTCCTGGTTGTCCGGTCGACTGGGTGATACGAACGCCGGAAGCCTGTCCCTGCAGGGCCTGGTCTGCAAATCCGATTGGAATTTTCGAAACATCTGCTGCATTGACAACACTGACTGCTCCGGAAATAGCAGATCGTTTTTGATTTTGATAGCCCATTACGACGACCTCATTAAGGTCTTTGTTGACCTCCTGCAATATCACCTGCAATGGTGATTGGCCGTTCACCTCCACTTCCTGTGTTTTGTATCCGATATAGCTGATGATGAGCACAGCATTCTCAGGAGCATTTATTGAAAAATTCCCATCTGCATCCGTTTGCACATTGGATTTTGTTCCTTTGATTAATACCGTTGCGCCCGGTAGCGGCATGCCTGACGCGTTTTTTACAGAGCCTTTGACGGGTGTTGCGGAGAGTATGATCTTTACTTCGGAAAGTATGACCTGCCTGCTGACGAGAATTGAATTCTGTTTTTGTGTAAATACAAGACCTGTCTGTTTGGAAATATTATTGAGCAGATCACTTAAACGCTGCTCGCCGGTAGGAAGCCTTAATTTATGGGCAAGATTTATTTCATTTTCATCATAAACAAAAATCAGGGATGTTTGGCTTTGAATCAGTTCGAAAAATGACAACAATTTGGTGTTGCCTTCTTTAACGGTAATGTATACCTCGGCAAAATTCTTTGCCCGCGTTGAATGGGCATGAATACAATCCATGCACAATAAAGTGACAAAAAGAATCATTGTCCTCTTTACAGAGGAAGGCAAACATCGTTTAACAAACATGGCAGTTGGATTTGTTTTGTCTCTTCGTTATTTAATAAAAACCGTGTCCCCCCTAACCTCGTATTTCAGCTTCTCTACAATACATATGCTTTCCAGAATATCGGTAGCAGAAGTGTTATTGAATTCCCCGGTGAACAACCAGGGTTTTTTATTGCTTTGATTGATGAGGGTCATTCCAAAAACAGTTTTTAGCTGCCCGGCTATTTCTTCAAAATTATTTTTCCGGAATACCAGGTGATTAACCTGCAACGGAATATCGTGCTGCGATTCCCATTTTTCTTTATACAACTTTTGATCAAACCGGTTGTACACAATCCGCTCGTCCGGATCCAATATGATTGATTGTGAGGACAACCCGGAGTTGCTTGTCGTTTCTACTTTCAATTTTCCTTTTATTAATTCAACCATGACTACTGAATCGCCGGCCAATTTCTTTACATTGAATATCGTTCCCAGCACGGTGGCAATGATGTCTCCTTCATATACTTTAAATGGATGGGACTCATCCCTGTTCACATGAAACTGCGCTTCCCCGTCCAGATACACTTTTCTTTCTTTCCCGCCAAAATTTGCGGGATATCGAAAGCTACTTTGCGGAGCCAGTGTTACCACCGTACCATCACTTAATGTAAGCACAACGGGCTTGCCGCTGTCATTATATTTCGCAATGAAATGATCTGTATGACCAGTCAGCTGTTTTACAAAAAAAAATCCGCCCGCGATCAACAGCAAGGGCAAGAAATATTTTATCAGGTACCTCTTTTTATTTTTGAACAGGCGTGATGTCTTCTCCCAGGTCAACAAACGCGCCGTCACTGGTTTTGAGTTCACAAAAAACGGAACTTCATAGCCAATTGATTTTTTAATCCTCGCCATTTCCTCTTCAAGTTCCTCTTCTGAAAGGGTAAGAGACAATTTTCTGAGCATATCTTTTGCTGCTTCAACCATTTCATCATTTTCGGGATGTAATACCACCCATTTTTCCCAAAATGCCACATCATCAGCATTAAGCTGAAAAAAATAATTTATGAATGTTTCATCTGCAACAAAATCCTCTATCTGGTAATCATCTGGCGACTTTCTTCTTCCTGTCATATTGTTTAATTTCCGAGAGGCTAATAATACCTACATATAATTAGTGTAACCGACCGGCTCATTTTTACCGGTTATTTTCAATATTTATTTTTTGATCAGCAGCAATACAACAGGAGGCAGTCCGAAAAGATTATCATAATAAGCGGTCAGATAATATTTTGAATTAAAAAAAGCTTCATTGATTTACGCAAACTGCAAATGGCCTCATACATCAAATTATAGACAGTTCGCGGAGTAAGAGAAGTTTGCGAGGCAATGGTACGATAGGATAAATTCTGGAAGAATTTAAGTTCAATGATCTCCAATTGTTTTTTTGAAAGTTTCTTCAGTGCATCCCTCAGCTGCTCTTTTTTTTCTTCAGATTGTTGAAAGGCGATGAGCAGAAATTCGTATGAGAATTCAATGACGGGAAACGATCCGGGTACATCATGCGCGTGTTTTTCCTTGGCCAGCCGGGAGGATTCGCGGCTGATTTTCCTCCGGAGCCATGTAAAAAGATAGGAGCGAACATTTTTAACTTCTGTGTTGAGAGAAGGTCTTGTATGCCAGACTTCCAGAAACAATTCCTGAATGCAATCCTTGGTGAGTTCCCTGTCAGCAGACAATTTGAATCCGTAAGCAAAAAGTGCCTGGTAGTGGCTCTGGTATAAAGTCAAGAATGCTTCCCTATCTCCCCCTGCCATCAGCGTCCAGGTGCTCACCCTCATTGACTAAAGGTCGTCAATAAAAAATAGGAAAGGGTAATTATTTTGAAAATCCTTGTTGAGCCATGTTGTTTGGTTTAAACCGAACAGCAAGACAACATTACGCATTATACATCACCGTTAGTTTTAAAATTGCATTAAATCAACCGGAATAAGCCTGACCCTGAAAAAAATCCTTGCTGAAAAATATTTCCTGGCCTTGACAAAAAATGAATCACGGGATTATCGGACAGCCTGATCCTGTTCCAAACAGCCATTCACTGGTTCAGGAAAAAAGCGCAACGGCAGCCATTAAGATACCGCCTGGGCTTTCTCCGGACCAGTCAGGACGAGTCAGGATTGTATTAAAAACGTACAATACTGTATCAGAAACGAACTGTCTGTAGAGTGATCATTTGATTAATCCCTTAAGAATCAAAAACAATGATCTTGGACTTATTATTGATTTCTATCTCACACCACCTAACAATGATCACATGCTGAACAACTATCTTAAAATTATTTTTAGAAACCTGGTAAGGAATAAAGTTTTTTCCTTCATCAATATCCTTGGTTTGTCTGCCGGTTTGGCTACATGCATGTTAATCATGCTCTATATTTTTAGTGAGCAGGGATATGATCAGCAACATCAGGATGCCGACCGCATATTTAGGATCGCCTACCAGGCCGATTCAACTGTCAGGACAAAAGAAAAGTCCTGGGCAGCGACATCAGCACCTTTAGCCTGGGGTTTAAAATCAGATCTCCCCGAGGTCGAACAATCAGCAAGGCTTTTAAAATTTCCCACACTGGATAAAATGCTTTTGAAATATGAATATGGAAAAAAAAGCAAACAATTTTATGAAACCAACGGCTATTATGTCGACTCCAATTTCTTCCGGATTTTCACCTATGACTTTACCTATGGCAATGCCTTGACTTCACTCGAAGAACCGAACAGCGTGGTTATTTCTGAAGAGGTTTCAGATAAAATGTTCGGCCACGACAATCCGCTTGGCAGGATCATAGATGTCGGGATACCTTATGGCCATTTCAAATACACGGTAAAAGGAGTTTTTAAGAATGCGGGAATCAAATCCCATATACCGGCTCATTTTTTTCTTTCCATGCGCAATGGCGACATCGGCACATGGGTTGAAAGCCAGACCAACTGGGCAACCAATAATATCTTTCACACTTATGTAAAATTAAAAAAAGGAACCAACCCGGATGTTTTTGAAAAGAGGTTAACGCCTTTTTTTGACCGCCGGGGAGGCGTTGACGCCAAAGGGCTTGGGATTTCAAGGCATTTGTTTATACAGCCTGTACAGGACATTTATCTCCATTCGGATCTCGACGACGAGATTGCGCCGAACGGGAATATCAAAACGCTTTACATTCTTGCCAGCATAGCCCTGGTCGTGCTGCTCATTGCCTGCATCAATTTCATGAATCTTTCAACAGCACGTTCGGGAAAAAGAGCAAAAGAAGTGGGTGTTCGAAAAGTACTTGGTGCAGAAAAAAAATCACTGGTCTACCAATTCGTCGGTGAATCTGTCATGATGGGATTTTTAGCTTTGTTGCTTGCCTTGCTGCTCACGTCGCTACTATTGCCCGTATTCAATAATCTCATCCAAAAGAATTTACAGCTTTTTGATAAACCGGAAATGTGGTTATGGATTGCAGGACTGACTTTATTCACTGGAATTTTATCCGGTCTTTATCCGGCTTTTTACCTGTCATCTTTCAGACCCATTGCCGTTCTCAAAGGGAAGTTATTAAATAATTTTTCTGCCGTTGCCATACGAAAAGGACTGGTCGTATTTCAGTTCACCATTTCTATTTGTCTGGTATTGGGTGCCTTTATTATTGCCAGTCAACTGAATTTCCTGAATAATGAGCAATTGGGTTTTAATAAAAATCAACAGGTTGTTTTGCCCTTGCAGGACCAGCATGCCATGAAGAATTTTTCGGTGCTGAAAAACGAATTGCTGAAAAACCCGGAGATAAAAAACGTGACAAGCGGGTCCTCATACCCTGGCATTCCCAATGTAGAGGATTTGCTCTATTATGCTGAAGGCAAAACCATACATGACGAAGTGGATGTTCATCTGTGCAGTGTTGAAAATGATTATTTCGCGACCCTGGGTCTCAGCATCATCGCCGGAAGGGGATTTTCAAAGGAGTTCACCGCCGATTCAAACAGTATCGTATTGAATGAGTCCGCATTGAAGGCATTGGGATATGACATTAAATCAGCCGTTGGCAAAAAAATAAATTGCGACTTCCAGGGCGTTCAAAATACCATGAATATAGTCGGGGTAGTCAGGAATTTTAATTTTGAAGGTTTGTATAACCCCATTAAACCTTTCGGGTTTGTCACCTCAATGAACAGCAAGTATAGCTACGTCATTGCAAATATCCGGACCCAGAATTATACTGGGCTGCTGAAAGAAATGGAAAACACCTGGAACCGCATCAACCCGGGTATTCCTTTTGCCTATTCATTTCTTGATAGCGATTTTCAGAAGAATTATGAAAAAGACCAACGCACATCGGCCATCGTTAGTTATTTTACCTGTGTTGCGATACTGATAGCCTGTCTGGGTCTATTTGGATTGTCCGCTTTTTCCGCAGAGCAAAGGACACGTGAAATAGGCATACGAAAAGTGCTGGGTGCTTCTGTGGCTGATGTGGCTGCCCTGCTTTCAAAAGATTTTATCTATCTGGTCCTGATAGCCATAGTCATTGCCTCACCCCTGGCCTGGTATGCCATGCAGAAATGGCTGGAGGACTTCGCATACCAGATTCAAATCAGCTGGTGGATGTTTGCCCTTGCCGGTTTGCTTGCCATCCTGATCGCCTTATTGACGGTAAGCCTGCAGACAATCAGAGCGGCAATATCAAATCCGGTGAAAAGCCTGAGAACAGAATGACGTTGATGTAAGCCGCGGGAATTGACATCTCCGTGTTTTGAAACGCCCGGTATACATGTCTCTTTTCAATTGATA
>DATGFZ010000262.1:0-15084 GCA_035308805.1 Puia sp.
ATGGGCTTTTTTGCGGAAAGCATTAGGGAGCATTTTACTGATAAGAACAATACCAAAGAATACCTGGAAACTTATCGAGATGAATTGATACAGCAACAAGCTTTATTAACGCTATACAAAAAAATATACCAAAGAAAACTAGTTGTTTGTGATAGCGTTAAAAATATTTTTTTTAATGGAGAAGAAAATACAAAACTTAATGTGCTGGAACGACTCATCAAGATTATTCATACAGAATATTTGTGGTACTCCGGACTGAATCGTGTAACTTAAGCAACCTGATAGAGCTGCCTTAGAAACCTCCGAGGAATTAATGTTTGGTTTTAACACTTTGATAGTGAATTTCAACATTTTAGTGACTATTCGAAACATACGTGACCCTTTGTTGATGATTGTAGGGTTCTTTATTTAAAATGTGGTAGTGCCAGCCGCAATCGAAGTTGAAATAGCATCTCATTGATGGGTAACCGCTGATTTGAGTTCAGAAATAAGTAATGATATGAAAAAGGGAATGATAGTCATTTTTTTGTTGACACTCATCGATTTTGGTTTGGCTCAAGTTGATTCAAGCATTCGAGGCATCAAAGTTTTTATTCCAGACACGGTTGTGAAAACCCATGTACTAATAGATTCCGTACCACATTTTAAGTTCATATTGGATTCTTCGGCAACTGTAATTTCTGCGTTTGATGAAAACGGAAAAAAACTTTGGCAAACGGATCCATGGAAAGACAGCAAATTGCAAAGATATAGAGTGGATCGCCCAAAAGTAGTGGAGTTTTACATTGCTAATGATCCCTACGTTAAATTTCACAATGTTATCATGATTGTTTACAACAGTTCGCAAACTGGATATCTTGACGAAAAGACTGGGAGATTTCACTTTGCAGGGCAAGATTAATTTTTGACAGAGATCTTGCAAGAATCAACGATGCGCAATCCCACAATAAAATTCAGCGAGTAAGCACTAAACTGATAGTGACCACCTACAAAAAGTTTTTGAAAACAAAAGATTCTCTTCGAGAAACAACGGGTTCCCTCAAAGAAATGTCCATATTCTACTAAAGCCCTCACCCATTTTTGACCCAAAAAAAACCTTTAGAAAATAATCTGTAAAATTGGAACAGTTTTCTTTTGATATTATTCCATATTCTTTCTTCCTATGCTCATTCCGTTGGCGTTTAAGAAATCGCTTTTTAAACAATCAACTGTGCGGACAGGCACGTCGCCCTGCGACGAATAAAAGGTTTGCTCTATTATTCTGGCACTTAAATATTTGAAGACAACCCGGTGTGCATAGAAAACAAAATCAAAATCGATCGCTGCATCAACCGAACTTTGGGTACTGTCATAAAAACGAAGTTCGGCCATCCTTCCTTCATCATCATAATGATACCTAATAATGCTGTACGTGTGGCTGGCACCCCGTGCGGGCATGATTAGTTTATTGCCGTGCAGAAATTTTCGCTCACCTAACGTGCCATTAGGATTGTAAACGAGTTGAATCATGCTTGCCCCATCTTCGCCTTGTAGCAACTCGCCCTTTCCATCTAAAGAAGTGACGCCTGTTGTCCGTCCGTCCTCATCAAATGAATATCGCTGGGCATAAGCACCACTCCAGCGCGGCATTGGATTACTGCTGTCCTTCCAATAGGACACAAATGACCTTCTACCATCTGATTCATATCCGAATCTTGTCATATATACTTTGTCTGTAAAGTCCTTTACAGGCTCTTCCATTCGGCCATAATAGGCTTGTTCAACGACTCTGCCAATACTGTCGTGAACGTAATAAATCGAATGTATGTTATCTCTGTTCAATGATGGCTTTTCGTCAAGATTAAAATAGGCTATCCGGGTCATCATGTTGTCTGGTGAATACTGGCAATAAATGGCATGAACACCTGAATGATTATCGATAGGAGCCCCCGTTTCGTCGTAATAACTTTCCTTGAGTTTATTTCCGGCACTGTCATAGCTTGTCTTCCTAATTGCGAATCCATCGCCGGAGGCTGCGGCCCTGGTGAATTGACGCAAGGAATCAAGGCGGACGATCTCTTCCTCGTAACCATTCCTGTATTTATATTCATTGCCAGCAACGCCTGAAAAATTATTTACGAGCTTGTTGTTCATCCCATAATATTCAGATCTAATCATATTATTGTCCTCATCATAAAACCTCTGAATGCTCGCAAGGGCCGATCTGCGCAAGGTAGTTGGTCTGTCATGCGGGTCAAAATAGGACTCTGAAACTATATTATCATGTTCGTCAACCACGTACTGAACCTTGTGATAGTCGGTCGCCTTTGAGTTTACAGGCAAGTCACTCTGATCAAAATAGGCTATCTCCTTAATCATTGCGAAACGCACACTGTCATTATATCTTTTGTACCTGATAACAGAAAAGCCATTCTTATTCTCTGCCAGTACACCTGCCGCTGAATAATAGCGTATTTCGCCAAGCATCTCGTTTTCATAAGTGTATATGGCATATTTGCAAGGGAGCAAGTTGTTAGTGCCGCGCGTGAAATCCGATACTTTAAAAGCATCTTTTGTGATTGCGATAAAATTTCGATGGCTATAATGTTCACCCCATTGGTTCATCTCGTCTACTCCACTTAGCAAGCCATTCGCAAACGTTACGGTTGTAGTGTTGATCGTAATCCCCGAAGGGTTTACCTCTTTAATTGTTACGGTTTGCGTATCCAATTTTTCAATGTGATAATATCTTCTTGAGATCGTCTTTGTCAAATGAAGATTTCCGTGTATACTGGTTGGTCCAAAATCCCAGTTATTAAAATTCCCCTGATCGACATATTGGGCAAAAACCGAAAAAGTTGTGACAAAGAGAATAGTAAGTAGGTAAAAGCTTTTTAATGGCATGCAACAAATTTTTTACATGGACAAGGGTCATCTGGCAGGCTAAGATAAAAAAGTTGTTGAATAGTTTGAATTCAAAACATTTATGAACAGTAACTGTGGCCAACCCAGACTATTCGCTCATTTTTAATCTTTAAATCGTCCATCGCAGTTTAAGAAGAAAAGTTATGGTGACATGCAGGTCAAACCCCTATTTCTCCGAAAAAGGCAGCGGCAATTAAGGAAAATTAAATAGGTTGTCTTTGTTCTGTCAAACGGTTGCAAAGCCCAGCAAGGTCTCGGGATTGCCGTCCTCCGCGTCAAGGCAGCTCATTGGTTAGCTAAAAGTGTATTGATCCTGGCTGATCGAATCAAATGAGGCTGGCCGATCTATAGGAGAACCACAGAGCGGGATATAAATGTTCGGTGGCTGGTGTAACTTCAGAGACAAGAGTCTTTTGCTCTTAAATTCGAATATTGATTCATGAAAAGCTCCTCATAACAATTTACCCAAGAGCTGTACCGGCTGTGAATTTCATAAGAATATGAATCTTCAAGATGCGAATTGCATATCGTAAAATAGTGAAGGGTTCAAATCCCTTCTCCTCTAAAATAGCATTCTATCTATTGACCGTGATTACAAAGCTGTCGGGATGTTTGTTCCCAACGGCGCCGGGTGCTGAATCATTACTCCCCATGTTAGTTGTGTGGTAACTCCAAACATAACTAATCGAAGTGATTCCAACAGAACCATCCCTTTCTTTTAATTACTCTTTATTCCATATTTTAGGCGGACAATAGTGATTTGAAATTAACTCTTAGTTCAGATCATTTTGAATTCTTTGCAAAAAATTCATTGTCGTATTCGCGACGTAGGCGAAACCGAAAATAATTGACGATATAAAGTAAACCATGATGATCGGTTGATGATAGCTGTTATCCAGTGACTTTCTAATTGCAGGCGAACCAACGGCTTGAAATGGAAAAATCCCTTTATACCCTTAAAAGGTATTCGGAATAAACGGTAGCGTTGATTCCCTATCTATTACGGAAGGCAGGTTTGACCTAAGGATGGGCAGTTACAGCCACTGTTCCAACTAAGTAACCTAACCGTGTTGAGCGATATGTTTTGTTGTAATAGTAAGCGATGTGGTTTGGTGGAACACTGGTTTGAAGTTGCTCCTGTCGAAAGAGAATGGTATTTTTTGCTGTCAGTAGCTCCAACTCTAAAAAAATATGAATAAAGAATTTCAAAATATCTTGGGATCTGTAATTTTCGGATCTTATTCGTTGGGGCTAATTGGATTTTATGACGAAGAAGAAAATGATTACCCAGGTTTTTTCCCCATTAAACGCGGTTAAAAGCGACGAAAACAGGAAAAGAAGGTTTTGGAGGCGGTTTTGTACACATAAACGCAGTTCCCGAATATTTATATAACACAGCATTTATCATCATCCCGCCTGATTTTTTTGATCTCCAACCCTTATAAGGGCAATTCTTTCATAAAGTAACGAACGGTCGTCCTGACCCACGTAGTAGGAGATACCCGGCAACTATTCATATGGCTCAATACTGAACACCGTTGTCCTTTTTCAGGATTATACATCCTACTACCTTAGTTAAGTTAATTTGCTAGGTTAAAACTCCTAATTCTAAATGTCAGGTATGTGGATAATGGCAAAATAATTACGACAGATGCTGGTGACATTTTCTGAGAGTTTGTAGGATTGATGAAATTGAGTTGGGACTTATTAGGAGGAAATCATCAATAGATTGACAATTGGAAAAAAATGACGGAGGTCAATATATAAATGATTCATAAAAACACGGTTATGAAAAATCCTGGAAGTGTCTCTTGTTTGTTTATATCGATATTTTTTAATATATCATTTGCGCAAGCGCAAAAGCCTGAACCCAGGTTCCTTAGCCTGTCGGTATATGATAGCGCAAACAAACAAGTGATTTTATTCGGCGGGGAGAACGACAAAGGCTATTTGAAAGATTTGTGGGCCTATAAAAAATCCAAATGGAAAAAACTGGACAGTTTAGGGCCGGGTATAATAAAATGCGCGTTTGCCTATGATATCCACCGGAAAAAAATTGTTTTATTTGGAGGTTCAGGTAAAACGGTAACGACAGACGAAACCTGGGAATGGGATGGCTCGCATTGGGTGAAAATCGATTTGCCGGGTCCCAGTACCCGCAACCATCCGATGAGTGTCTATAGTCCTAAAGATAAGTCGGTTATTCTATTCGGCGGCTCGACTGTTGATGCCCATCTCCTAACAGATACCTGGGCATATGATGGCCTGTCATGGAAACTCATGGATAATGATGGTCCCAAAGACTGCCTGCCACATGGAATGTATTATGATGAAAAAAGACAAAAAGTAATGCTGGTAACATTATCCGAAACTAATGATTCTCCGGATCCGACGCGAACCATTAACAAATTATGGGAATGGACAGGAAAGTCGTGGAAGAATATTCAGGAAGGTAATATGACTACTTCACAGCATGGCTTACAGGCACTTGCCCGGTTTGGAGAAGATGGCATACTGTTATTTGATGGCGGCGATATCTCGGATGGCCACGGAAAAACCTGGACATACAGTGCTGGTCATTGGCAAAGTCAACAAGGGAATGGTCCTTCCTCAAGAAGCGGACACGCGATGATCTACGACCCTTTAACCAGAAAAACCATTCTTTTTGGCGGCCAGGACGACCGAAAGAATTATTTAAATGACCTTTGGGAATGGGATGGTACAATTTGGCATAAAATTAATTGACTAAATATGACTACCCCCATTCGTAGGACAGTGACAATCGATTTATAAGATATAAAAGAGCTATTTTTTATTCAAATATTCTTTTCTTAAACAATTCCTTCATTTTATCAAAGCCCTGTTTTGGTTTATGGCAAATGAAAATTGTTTGCACAACCCAGCCTTCGCCGCTTGAATATTCGCTGTAAATTTTTCTTACTGGTGTTACTTCTTCAAAAAAAGGATTAAAATAATTGTCACCCGCATCGTTATAGCAAAAAGCAATAACCGTTTCCGGCATTTTATCCGTGGGTGCCCAAGCATAAAAACTTCCGTGATATGAAAAGGCATTTGGAAGTGTATACCCGTCTTTAAACAATTCAACTGCTCCTGCTTGCGAATAATGTCTCCCCCAGATTAAGCAACTCTTTCTTTCATTTTCGGGTAGGCTGTCATACAAAGATTGCAATTGTTGCATCATCGTTTTCCATCTTTTTTTTGAATCATATTCTTGAAAATTCATAGGAAGTACGTCCTTCCCGTTTTTCTTTTCTTTTGGGATGTATTTGAAAACTGTATTAAGATAATGAGAAAAAGAATAGACAGGCATCCCGAAAGGAATCAATACCGCGCCGATTAATAAAATAAGGCTCAGAGGATATAATAACCATTTCCTTTTTGGTAGTATGAGACCCTCCCAAAACATACCGCAAAATGGGAGTATCGTAAGAACAATCGGAAAGAAATAATAGGGTTTCCCTTTACAATAAGTGAGAAGTAATACGGACAATAAGATTGAACAGGCAAGCGGTAAATAAAGACTTTTATTTTTTTTATTGACAAATATAAAAACAAAAGCGGGCAGCATCAGGATAAAAACAATCGGATTAACCGCCCAAAATAAATCGCGCAGTACGTGCATTGGTGTTAAATCATCCAATTGGGTTTTATACAGCCGACGCATCATTTGTAGTGCAGGCCAATCATTTACATATTGCCAAATAATATTCGGTAATAAAATCAAAAATGAGATAATCAAACATTGCCAATATTTACCTTTGATTAACGCGACCCTTGTTTTCCCAAAGAACAATAATGACAATAAACCAAAAGCGAAAAATAGTGCGTCATATTTAATCAGAAAAAATAGAGCGGTGAATAGAGCCAAATACCATAAATATTTTCTATTGCCGTGTTTTATGAACCTTGTGAGTTGATAAAAGCAAAGTACCCAAATCAATTGAGTGAAAACAATAGGTAAAAATGGTTGTTGAGTTCCTTCAAATCCCGGTGCAATCAAAAGACTAAATAATACGATAAATACCGCCATGTTTTTACCCCCGAGTTCTACAGTAATTTTGCCCACATAAATAACAATGAGCAGCATGGCAACATGCGGAAAAATATGGTAAATGAAAACTGAATGGGAATGGAACAGGTTTTGGATAAAGGCTAACAAACCCATCAACGGGGGGAATTCCAGATATCCAAAAGCAAGATGGCGACCCGATTCAATATACAAAAATTCATCGCTCTGAAAACCAGAATGGCTATCTGCAATTAAATGGAGAGTTAGTTTTAAAATACAAAAAAATAGGATGGTTAGTTTAGTCTGTTTATTCATTCGGTTTCTATTAGAGTGGTGTAGTGCAACGTCCATGGCACCTCTATAACACATTGAGACAGACGATTTTTGATTTTCCGTACAAAAAGGGGAAGATATTTTTAGGCATTAGTCTTTTCAGACATATAATTGTTCAACACCAAGCCAGGGGTAGCAGTAACTTTTCTTCCTTCGCGAGGTGTATCGGGGCATTCTATGGTGCATTTTAATTGCATAAATCCAGATTCCAGATTGGATAAGGCAACGGCGTCCAATAACCAGATCGTGGCAAGTGCATGTTGGAGACTGACTCTTCCCCAAAAGCGAGCACATAATTACATGTGGAAACGACAAAAACATTCCAGAGGAAAAGACAATAGGGGGTTTTTATTCAGACGAAAGAGCGGCGCTCCGGTGAAATGGTTAGCACTATATTTTCGCTAATTCTACCCATGGTCATATCTAGGCAACGTCGCACTTGGAATCTTTAAGGGCGATAGAATTTAACCTATGCAAAAGATCTTTTTCACATTGTTCCTTCTTTCTTGTTTTGGCAAGTTGTCGAGCCAAGAAATTCAATACATTAACTTCAGACATATGGGCATAAGAATTGGCCGCGAAAAAACTTTATCAATTAGAATAAGGACTGGTTCGATTGCGTCTCCCTTACAATTTGATGACCCTGACATTAGAAGAGTCCTAACAGACTCAGCAACATTCGAATCAATCAAAAAATTTGTAAACTCTGCGCACTATTTGGTTAAAGTCTATAGTAAAATAAAAATACCCGCATCCTACTATTTAATCTGGTCAACTTTCAAAGAGAACATGTGCCTGGGCCCAAAATACCTCTGCAAATTTTTTGATTCATTAAGCGACAGCCTTAAGAAAGGGGATTTCGACGTGAATGTCATTGACGCTCTTCAATTTTACGGTTGCAACCAAAAATAACCAATCACAATACCCTTCCAAAAAACCCTAATACTTACTTGAGGAGGTAGATACTGTATAAGCCGCCAAAAGAGAACAATAGAATATTAAGGCTTATCGCGCCGTTCCCAACGAAAAATCTCAATCCGCATTATGTTTAACTTATACGACAACGTTATTGCATGCAGAGATATTGAAAATATTCCCAAAGGGACTCGAGGAATAATAGTTGATGTGCTCAGTTCCAGAACTGCATACTAAGTGGAATTTTTTGAGCAAGAGTCTGATAATACTCTGGCCGTTGTAATCGTTGAAGAGAAAGATATAGAGCTGGATACGCAATCCCGTGTTGCGAAGGAAGAGAAATAGCTGAATATCGGTCTCATACGCACACTTCTAATTTTCTCAAAGAGAAAAGGATAAATGTGCAAACAGTGGCACGAGCACTAATGCCAAAAAGTAAAATGATAAAAAAAACAGAACTTACGAGCGAAGCCGCAGTTAAATATCTGAGAGATCAGTTCTATTTTAGTAAGCCGCTGTCTGACTTACTTGGAAATATTGCCCTTGAAAAGGGAAAGATTTATGCCCTCGCTGATGATATATTTTCAAACGAGGCGCTGCAAAACTTTGAAATCGGTAGTGCTGTTGACTTATCCAAAGCCGTATATTTAGAAGACGGCTCTTATTTAACTCCTATTCCTGATGATGCGAGAAAAGCTTTCATTATATTGATCAAGGATTATTTGGAAAGTTCACCATTAAATTGCTGCATTATAGAAGATCCACTGCGAGAACCCGATGATCCGATCGTGCTAAAATCAAAAATAAGGTATGTTACAGTTGAAGATCAATTATATTACTTTTTGGATGGGGGAAGCGATCCGGAAGAAATAGAAAATTCGGTGCACGCGGGGGAAGCATATTATTCATTATGTATGCTGAGTTCTTTCGACCTAGGTCTTCACAAAGAATTTGCACCTTTTTCAAGTGTGTCGGAACGCTTATTGGAAGAAATTGTCAATAACCTTGATTCATTTTTTGTTGGAGCTTATGACCACGAAGGCTATCTTATGTGGACAAGTGGAACCCATTAAACTTCAGTCATGAGCGAACCGATAAGATTAGACACAGATTCTTACAATATTGACTCCAAGTCATTTAGAGCGAGCAATAACGGATACATAATAATTGCTTTATTGGTCACTTTTTCTATTATTTCATTTGTTAGGACTTATTTCCGAGAGCATAGGTATTTTAGACATTTAAATTTGGAGTTAACCGGCGTTATAATAAGTATGGATTGTGGCGGAAACTATAATGGATTTTGCGTTCTTAACGTAAGAGTGATCACCTCGAATATCAGGGAATATGATCCTAGGGGCAAACTAAAAAATTACTTTTGCGTGATAAAAGATACCGTCGCTGAAATATATCAATGCGCAGATACGTTTTTCATTAAGCTAGGAGATTCAATCTATGTTGATAGCAACAAAGAGCAAATAACGTACAAGAATGGTTCAAAACGAATAATTAACAGTTTGTCTGGTCCAAGCGATGACGAAAGATTTTATGAACACCTAAAAGAAGAACATCAAAAATTTCAAAGCTATCCGCGATGAAACACTTTTTTTTACTCTTAATTTTCCTTAAAATATCCTGCCCTGGACACACTCAGTCTCCCTCGTTATTGGTTGGGAAATGGATTTGTTACGACAGTGCAAGCGCTGTTATCTTTGAATTCAAGGAAGATTCGAAGTTCTCCGTTAATTTTTACTCTCACACTGAAATGCCGATAAATTCTGCGATTGGCAGATATGAATTTAACGCTAACAGCGAACCAAAAGTGTTAATCACCAGTTCAACAAGTATGGGAATTGATATGACAACCCGATATCGTGTCAAGTTCATTTCCGAGGATATCCTAGAAATGCAGGTCAGCGATATTGAAGTCAGCACATCGCCTAGGATTAAATATCATAGAATTAAATAATGAACCGCTTGCTGCCAATTTTAACGAAGAATGAACCGTATGATTTAAGTTAAATAGCTTCTGATAATTTACGTTCAAACCTAGTCATTGAATTCCCCCATTAGCTTTAATTGGTTCAAGTGTTGAGTCAAATTTTGAGATATTATCATCGGGCATTTACTCCCATTCCCCAAAAATAGTTTTCCAAGTCTCTTCAAAATTCAGCCAGCCAATCGTCCTGCCTCCCATTTTCGCTGAGGTGAAACTTGATCGGGCACAATTCTGCGGCCATTTGGAGGTCATCTTTTTGTTGGCATATTGATAGGAGTTAGTAGCTGACAAGACAAATGTTAACTTTATCACAATGAATATCCAAAAATATCTCATTTGGGTAATGTGTGTTTTGCAAGCCTCCGGACTATTCGCCCAGAGCCGAGAGATTCTATTTAAGGAGATTAATGATCAAGTTATGGCCAAATACAACGAGGGAGATTATGAGTCAATCTTTGCTAGGGGAAAACCAAATTATGAGCCACACGTCAATGTAAGAATAAGTTCCATGTTGCTGGATAACTTAAAATGGAAAATGGGCAAGGCCCTCTCATCAGAATTAATCGCAGACCTGGGAGATACTAAGTATTTTAAATGGACTTGCAAAACAGGCAATATCCGCTTCGAGCTTAGAATGGAAGATACTTCAATAATAAGTATAGAATTTAATAAACTGGTACTCCAGCCGAATGCCTTGGAGCGAACGCCTTTGAACAACAACCCCTTAAAGACAAAGCTTGATTCGATAGTGGATGGATACGCCAGAATCTATATGAGCGATTCTAGTACGGTTGGCCTGACGATTGGAGTTTACTATGAAGGCAAAAAGAATCTGTATTACTACGGTGAAAAGGAAAAGGGCAGTGGTAAGCCCGTGAATGACCAAACCATTTTCTCGCTCGGATCCCCCTTTATTGACGGGTTACTTGCCCGAGCATTCGTTGAAAAAAAACTTAGCCCGGACGATGATATCAGGAAATACCTGGGTGGCAATTTTCCAGGTCTGCAAGTCAAGAGTGAGCCTCTTACTTTGCTTGGACTCATCACTGGCAAGGGCGCCCCTCTTTTCGGGTTGATTACAACGGCCACCAATCAAGACTCGTGGACGAAGCAGCAATGGGAGAGTGCTCTTGTTGGTTATAACCACGATAGTCTCCTCTTGCGCGACCTCTATACCCTCAAACTGGATACTCTCGCCACGACCCGATATCATTATTTGATGATTCCTAGCATTCTCCTATGCATGGCCTTGGAAAAAGTCTACCATCAATCAATCGACCAGATCATACGGAAGTACTATGATAGCGCATTTCATATGACCGCAACCAAAATTGTAGCAGATTCTGATGACATAACCCATTATGCCACACGCTGCGACTATTCTGGTCACCCTATACCCCAGAAGTCATACTATACCACAAGTTTTTACCCAGTGAACTCTACAGCCCCTGATATGATGAACTATGTTCAGGCAAACGTGGAAGAACAAGATCCTGCAGTCCGATTGACACATCAGGTAATCCAGGGCGATCGGAAAAGTCGTTCTAGGGGAATGGGTTGGTGGATACAGCAAGTTAACGGCAAATATGAGAGGATCTGGCAACATGGCTATGATCCCGGCTCGAACAGCATGTGGATGGTTTACCCGGAACTTAAATTGGGTCTCTTTCTGTGGACAAACACGGACAGCACGCCCCTTAACATCAATGATGTTGAGCGAAGCATACGTGAAACAATATTATGGTGGAATTCGCAAAATGAAACCAAGAATTAGGTAAGTTCTGATAAAAGCAAAATGAAATAAGTATTGTACCGCTATGCGTTTAGCGGCGGTATTAAAGGTGGTGGCGGGCTAACTTTTGGTGTCATTAATTTTGCACTTCTCGTTCAGCAAAAACAGAAGAAAAGATTTTATCGGGACATCCTATAATTTTAGCCAGTAAATGCGGCATGAAGCATATGAAAATGATCACTTTTGCTTTTATTATTTTGACAACGTATTCGTTAAGTCAAGCCCAAGGTCCGAAGAGAAACTGGTGTGGTGGTTCATGGATAAATGCCAATCTTGCTGAATATTATGAGTCCGGTGATGAACACCCCTGTGGTGATATCAAATATTTTGACAACGATAAATTTGTGCCGCTCTATTTCTCGTTTACAAATGAAAAAAAACTTCGAATCACTTCTCGGATTGAGCAGAAACTTTTTTCTACTTACTTTATTATCAGTTCCGGTTCTGACTCGATTGTCATCTCTAACGGTACAAAGAAAACACGGACGATTTATTTGTACGGCGAGCTGCTTAAATTACGTTATGACAATAATTTGCTCGTCTTTAGGAAAGTATCTGACATTTATTCAACGGACGTTTTTGGTGAATTCATCAAACAGAAGTTATTCAAAAAATATAAAAGATTCAAAATTTCATTTTCAAAATCAGGAAATAAATCTGATATTGAGTTCACCAGATTCAATGTAAAACAAAACCTAATAAAAATTTTTAAATGTAAATCTGTTGACTTTGTCCAACTTGGATCGCAAAAATTCAAAGGTTTATGTTTGCCTCAGGTAGCGTTGTATGGAGACGAGAAAACAAGTGAAGGCCTCGCGTACTTGGAATAATGGACTATGGGACTAATGTAAATTTTATCGATCTTTCGGGTGAAATTGTATTATCACTGCAGCCAAAATAATCCTACTATTTTACTAAATGTTGTTACTAATTACCTTCATTCGACCTGGTAGTCTAAGAAACCGGCGGCAGAATGGGACAGAACGCCGTTCCACGCTCCATGGGAGAATCGGTAGGTCAATTTTTTTCGATATGCGTAGATTCTTAGCCTCAGCACGATTGCAGAAGGGATATTTAGTAGGGACGACTCATCGCGTGTCCACTACTGCACGGTAACCGTATCAAAACCGTGCATTTTCATCTTCCTGATTTTTGGCTAACTCATTATACAACAATCAAAAATGATTTTGGTCCCTTTGTTGTTGAGAAGGCAAAAAAACCTTCTATATGTTCAGAAACTATTTCAAAACTGCGTGGCGGAATTTGGTGAATAATAAAATTTTTTCTTTCATCAACATTCTTGGGTTAACAATCGGTATCATGGTTTGCATGATGATTTATTTGTTTATCATGAACGAATTTAGTTTTGACCGGTTTCATAAAAATAATGACAGCATTTATCGTGTAATGCGTGGCTTTGATAGTGATGGCAAATCAGGCAGGGTCGCTTATTTATCAGGGCTTCACGCACCGGCATTAATGAACGATTTCAAAGGGCAAATTATAAAGACTGTTCGCGTGAGTGAGAATGATAATCTTTTTACAGTTGGCACAAAATCTTTTCACGAAAAAAGAGAACTGGATGTTGATACAGGTTTTTTTAGCCTCTTTTCATTTCCGTTAATAAAAGGCACACCGACAACAGTATTGAATAACTTGAATAGTGTCGTCCTAACTGAAACTACTGCTAAAAAATATTTTGGCAGTGTTAATGATGCAATGGGAAAAATTATAATGATGAACAAAGAAACGCCGCTTAGAGTCACCGGTATTGCAAAAGATGTTCCTTCTAATTCACATTTGTATTTTGATATTATTACTCCGCTTGAAAGACACAAAGATGCAGGATGGATGACAAGATGGATCAATAATGGTGTGTATACGTACATTCAACTTGCGCCAAATGTAACGCAGGTACAAATTGAAAAGCAACTCCCGGCATTCGTGGAAAAATATTTAGGCAGTGATCTGCGCAAATACGGTTATAAATGGTCTTTATCATTAACACCTTTAAAAGATGTTTATTTCGATAGCACAAGCCTTGATAGTATAAAGCACGGTGATAAAATGGTTGTATATATTTTTCTTTCCATTGCCACTTTAATATTGCTTATTGCATGTATAAACTTCATGAACCTTTCGACCATTCGCGCCGCAGAGCGCTCGAAAGAAGTGGGCTTGCGCAAAGTGCTGGGTGCATTGCGTAATAATCTTGTATGGCAATTTATTGGCGAATCCGTTTTGCTCACAACTATCTCATGCATACTTGCTATTAGTTTATTATTGGCTATAATGCCATGGTATAACGAAATGTTGGGTTATACATTAAATGTATCATGGAATAGCTTGCCAGTCTATTTATTTTTTGTTGGTATTATCATTGTCGTTGGATTTTTATCAGGCAGTTACCCTGCATTTTTTTTGTCCGCATTTTCTCCTATACAAGCTTTAAAAGGAAAATTAAAATTGGGCAAAGGAGGCGCATCTTTCAGGCAGGTTTTAGTGGTTGTTCAATTTAGCATATCCGTGTTTTTGATTGTAGGCACCGTCATCATTACAAAACAAATGAGTTATGTAAAAAACAAAGAATTAGGTTATAATAAAGAGCAAACATTAATTATTCCCATTGATAATGGTGATATCTACAAAAACCTTAATTCTTTGAAAACCGAATTGCAAACTCAAACCGCCGTGCAGTCAGTTTCAGGAATGAGTGGCGTGCCTGGAGGTTTTTTTGATGGACAAACATTTGATGTGGAAGGTCAAACAGAAAAATGGAATGCAAATACCGAATTTGCGGACTTTGAGTTTGTAAAAACACTAGGTTTAAAAATTATTGCAGGCAGGGATTTCTCTGCTCAATTTCCAACCGATACGACTGAAGCTATATTGATAAATAGAACGGCTGCTGCTAAACTTGGATGGACACCAGAACAAGCAATCGGCAAATGGATAATGAACGCTACCGGAGATAGCAAAAAAAGAAGAATTATTGGAGTGGTTGATGATTTCAATTTTCAATCTTTAAAACAAAAAATCAATGCATTGGTTATTTCACCTGCAGAAGACAGAAGGCAGATATTGGTAAAATTAAAGCCAGGCAATTTACAG
>DATGFZ010000263.1:0-4692 GCA_035308805.1 Puia sp.
CGTTATGAAACTAAAAACCGCGCCTATCAAAAAAATCCCGAATTGTATATCCAATTCCTATCGAAATGACCTATAGGATTGAACTATTAAAAAGATAATTCAGCAGGCCCTACTTACTTTGACATCAAGTTCCTTACCATGGATTGTTTTTAATTTCTGACCATCTTTAAAGTCTTTGAAATTGGTTTTTCCAGTTACTACATGGTAGTTAAGGAAGTCTGACAGTTTCACTTTATTTTCAGGCTTCAGCCATTCAGTCAATTGACCACTGGATAATTTTTCAAAAGCAGTATCAGTAGGAGCAAATACAGTGTAAGGTCCTGTTTTACCTAGTTCGGTTTCTAGACCAGCTGCCTTTACACTTCTCAGCATAGTGGCGAGATTTTTATCGGCCACAACAACATCTACAATATTTGACATTTTCTTTAATTTATTTGCAGATAGAATAATCTGCATTACCAGTAATGTAACCCTATTAAATGGTTATCCAGGCTTTATTCTTGGAAATGCAACAATAAGACGCTGATTGTTGGTAAGTTTAAAATTGCTGCGGCATACTTTCTCAAATCAAAGGTCTCTTAGCTGTTTTCGGTTTACTATTAGTGACAAAATACGCAACCCCAAAAATTATTTATGTTTCCAACCAACATTTAGTGTAATTTTTTGTTATGTCCTCCTTTCTTCTTTACCGCTTTCATCAAAAGCGGTTCCTTTAGCCCTACAGCCTGTCATGACATGACATGACAAAAAAATCATCGTCTTGTTACTCGAAACATCACTTTCTATTTCGGTATCTAAATCTTCCGACTTCCCTCAATCATTTTCCAAATCAACCATTTTTTTATGGGGGGATGAGCAAATTTTCTGGTTTGGATTTTAACCAGACAAAACGGCTCAAGGAGCTGAAGGCGGAGTTCAGGCAATACAAGAAGATTGTGGCGGAACAACCGCTTCAGATCAGCTACTAAAGGCAAATAAAAGCAACTAAGAGCAAATGCGACGCTGTAAAATTGAATCTAACTCCGTATAATCGTGTGTAATCGATGTTAGTTTACTTTCCGATACATAAAATGAGAACCCTTGATTCTAGCGGGTTTCAGACGAATTGGTGACAAGAATTTGCGTTCTAATGCAAATCATTAGTTTAATGGCAATCCAATAATGAAGTCGCTTCCTTCCTTTTCATTGGTTTCCACTATTATTTCTCCGCGGTGCGCTTTTATAATATCATAGCTAAGGCTCAAACCTAATCCTGTTCCTTGTCCTGTTGGTTTGGTTGTGAAAAAGGGCTGGAATATCTTACCAACTATTTTTTGAGGGATTCCGTTACCATTATCCTTGATGCATAATTCAACTTTGTCCCCAAGCTTTTTTGAGCTTACCGAAACAGTTGGCTCATACCCTTCAATCTGTTGCTTACTCTTCTCACTAACTGCATAAAACGCATTATTGAATAAATTCAAGAGTACTCGACCAATGTCCTGTGGTATAATGTTAATCAGTCCAATGGCAGGATCATAGTTTGTCTTCATTAGCGCATTAAAGGAATTGTCTTTTGCTCTTGAGCCGTGGTAGGAGAGGCGTAGGTATTCATCCGCCAACGCGTGGATATCTGTTGGCTGTTTTAACCCAGTATTTGAACGTGAATGCTGCAACATCCCCTTTACTATTGCATCTGCACGTTTTCCATGATGGTTTATTTTTTCTTCGTTGCTGATAACATTATTTGCGATTGCACTTACGTCCTCAAAATTTCCTTTTTTTATTTCATCTTTCAATTCAACCAGCAATTCTTTATTTACATCGGAGAAATTATTCACGAAGTTCAGCGGGTTTTGGATTTCATGAGCAATGCCGGCAGTAAGCTCCCCGAGAGAAGCCATTTTTTCTGAATGTATGAGTTGGGATTGAGTGGATTTTATTTCGGTTAAAGCCAATTCGATGTTTCTTTTCTGTTGTTCAATTTGTTCTTTTTGGGTTTTCAATAAGATATTTGCTTTTTTCCTATTCCGATTGTTCTTGTAAAGCAAGAAAGCAATCAGCATCAGTATGCCAATGCTTGCAAGCATAACCTCGGCCCTGATTTTATCTTCAAACTGAATTTTTGATTTTTCTGTTTCCTGCAACCTCATCTGCGCATTTAGATTTAAACTTTGATACTGGTTGGTCTTATCTCTTTGAGAGTCATTTAGGCTATCATCCAATGATTTCGCAAGTTGTAAATAAGCATATGCACTGTCGGTATTACCCATTAATCTGTAGGCTGAAAAAATGGAATTATATGCCCTGCTGATTTCCGTAGGCATAACAAAGATTCGAGAAGTCAGTAAAGCCTTCCTGGCATAAAAAAGACTTGAATCCAGCTTTCCTCTGGTTCTTTTTAATTTGGCAATGGCAAGGAATGAATTAATCTCATCCTTTAGATTATTTTGTGCGATACTTGCATTCATTGCATCGCGATAGTATTTTCCTGCAGAGTCATAGTTATTTTTAAGAAAATGGATATCGCCGATTGATTCTAAGATAGTTCCGAGGTAAATTTGATAATTGGATTGAACTGCATACACTTGGGCTTTATTTTCTACTATAAGGGCAGAATCTAGTTTATTCAAACGTATATAATCATAGCCCAAGGACATATTATCTAAAGACAGCTCAATTTTATTATCTACACTTTCAGCAATTTTCATCGCTGTTAGATAATTTGATATGGCATTGGGGACATCTCCGACATTCTCGTACAGAAAAGCTAACTGCTGAAGAAGGGCTGACCATATAAATAAACGGGCGGTATGCGGATTTCCATTTACTGAAAGTGTTGCTACCCGCCAGTTATTTATTTCCGATTCTTTATCTTCTGCAATCGTTAGACCTCTTGTTACGGCGCTGAAGGATTTTGGATAATTGCCCAAGCCAAATGATAAATAACCTATTTGAAATAGAGCATCTGCCTCCCAAAGTTTTTGATGAAGTTTTTGGGCTAATGTCAATTGTAGGTCTCCGAAATAAAGCGAACTATCTTTATTTAACTCTGTGTAGTAAGCCGAAAGGTAAAAGTACATGGACATTTTTAAAGTATCGTTTGCAGTGCGAGGTAATAATAAATCTACACTATCGACTTCCCTCGCGGAGGGTATATAATACACGCCATTTTGCGCCCAAGTGCAGATCGGTAGCAACAAAACGGGAATTGTTATTCTAAAGAACTTTATCATTTTTATTCAGATGTTATACGTATTAAATGGACTGAACCTTCACTTTCGTTACCAGATGCTTTGATGATTTATCGTTAAAATCGTCAGTCTGATTGATAGGGAAGGATGATGTTCTTCTGAAGTTACAGAATATTGACTGCAACGGGGTTTGACCTCATTATTTTAAAAAACCCAACGATAATTTGTAGGTGGAACTTCTATTTAAGGTTAAGTTGTAGTAATCATGCAGAGCTTCCGGGAGTTTTGGATGATCTTCTTGAACCATATAGTTCCACCTAAGGAAGCCGGGAACACGGTATCAGTCAACTAACTTTTTATGGGTGGAAGAGCAAATTTTCTGGTTTGGATTTCAACCAGACAAAACGACTCAAGCAGCTGGAGCCGGAGTTCAGCCGGCACAAGAAGATTGTGGCGGAACAAACGCTTCAGACCCGATACTAACGGCAAATAAAAACAACTGAGAGCAAGCGTAACGCTGTGAAATCGAATCCAACTCCATATCAACGTGTGTATATCGCTGTTAATTTACTTTCCGACACAGAAAATGAAAAGTGCCGAATATAGTGGGTTTCAGAAGAATTAGTGACAGATTAGTGACACGAATTTGTTCTCTCGAATCACTAATTTATTTCACTGGTAACTCAATAATGAAGTTGCTTCCTTCGCCTTCTTTCGTTTCTACTTTTATTTCCCCTCCATGTGCTTTTATAATATCATAGCTCAGGCTCAAACCCAATCCTGTTCCTTGGCCTGTTGGTTTTGTGGTAAAGAATGGTTGGAAGATCTTATCAATTACTTTTTGAGGTATGCCGTTTCCGTTATCTTTTACTCTGATTTCAACTTTGTCACCATTCTTTTTTGTGGTTACTGAAACTGTTGGTTCATATCCTTCAGGCAGCTGCTTTCTCTTTTCTGAGACTGCATAGAATGCATTGTTGTACAAATTCAATAGTACTCTGCCAATATCCTGGGGAATCATGTTAACGAGTCCAATGGCAGGATCATAGTCTGTTTTCATTAGAGCATTAAATGAATTGTCTTTTGCTCTTAAGCCATGATAGGAGAGACGTAGGTATTCATCTGCCAGCGCATTAATGTCCGTTGGTTCCTTTTGGCCGCTGCTTGACCGAGTGTGTTGCAACATCCCTTTTACAATAGCATCTGCACGTTTTCCGTGCTGGTATATTTTCTCTTCATTGTTATCAATATCGTTTGTAATAGAAAGGGCTTCTTGCTTATTATCTAATAATATTTCATTTTTCAGTTCCTGAATTAATTCCCTATTTACTTCGGAAAAATTGTTCACAAAGTTCAGCGGGTTTTGAATTTCATGTGCAATGCCGGCTGTTAATTCACCTAGCGAGGCCATTTTCTCCGACTGGATGAGCTGCGTTTGAGTTTGTTTTAAGTGAGTGAGCGATTGATTAAGTTCCGAGGTTCTTTCATTCACCTGCGTTTCCAATAATATATTCTGATC
>DATGFZ010000264.1:0-13967 GCA_035308805.1 Puia sp.
TGGGTTTTTGGAAGAATGAACGCACTAAGGAATCAATGCTTCAGTCTATAAGTTGTAAAACTGAATGGCATTCAATCCAAAAATTTTTCCCTTAGCTTCTGAATCAAAATCCTGCATGTAATTTTCCAGCAAGCTCTTCCATTGTACATACATTCCTGAAACCAAAATTACCGGCCAATCGCTGCCGAACATTAACCTGTTTACGCCAAAATATTCAAATACTACATCGAGATACGGATAAAATTCATTAACGCTCCAGCCTTTCCACGCGGCTTCGGTAAATAAACCGGAAAGTTTACAGCAAACATTTTGTTGCAGGGATATTTCCTGCATATATTTTTTCCATTCACCCATTTCTCTGTTTTTAATATCCGGTTTTGCGCAATGATCGATGACTAATTTCTGATCGGGGAATTTTGATATAAATTTTACTGCATCAGGCAGTTGATAGTAATGGATCAGCACATCATAGGTGTAATTATATTTTTGGAGTGCAGAAATTCCCCGAAGAAAATTTTCATTCATTAAAAACCCCGCTGGTTCTGCCTGTACAATATGCCGGTAACCCTTAATATAATCATTGGCAGAAAAATGTTGCAACCGTTCTTCAATATTAGCTGCAGAAAGATCGATCCAACCAACGACCCCTTTAATGATCTCATGGGTTTTGGCCAGCTCAATCAAAAATCTTGTTTCCAATTCTGATTGATCTGCCTGGACAGCGACACATCCATCAAATCCATTACGCTTCAAATTCAATAATAAATGCTCCGGCAAATAATCCTGCTGCAACACCTTCATGTCGTTCATCCACGTGTCACGATTTTTGCTGTATTTCCAAAAATGAACATGAGAATCTATATTCATAAAATTGGTTGCTGGTTGATCGGTTACAGATGATGGTGAAGAAGTGCTTCCTGCCAACCACCCTCTCTTTTATTATTTCAAACTAAAAATTTCTTTCATCAAAATCCATTTCTCGCCCTGCTTTGCCCAGGGAAGTGGTTGTTGAAACTTCCACATCAATGTCTCCCATTCCTGCACTTTTTCATTGGCAAGATCAGCCCCGGATTTTTTGCCAAATGAAAAATCATCATCGACTTCCATAATCATAAACAACCGATTTCCCGTCTTATAAATATTCATCGCGCTGATTCCGGAATCTTTGATGCTTGCAATAATCTCTTCCCAAACATGTTTGTGGTATTCTTCGTATTCAGCGATCAACGCGACATCATCTTTTAAATCAAGAGCAAGGCAATAACGTTTCATAAAAATTGTATTCGTGAAGTTATTGAATTCACACCAATCTTTTTTACCCCGGGTTTAAGTAATTATTAATCCCTTCTGCAATGGATGACAAATAATAATCATCATTCTCCGGGGTGATTGGAAGCGTTTTCGAAATTTTTAGGATTTCTTATTGACCCATTCACTATACTAACACTCATTAGCTTTTTAAATTACCTTTGCCAATGAATTCCATTATGAGTAATCCATTACAAAATAAAATCAGGATCGTTACCGCTGCATCTCTATTTGACGGTCATGATGCTGCCATTAACATTATGCGCCGCATCATGCAGGCAAAAGGAGCGGAAGTCATTCATCTCGGGCACAATCGCAGTGTTCATGAGATCGTTGAAACCGCAATTGAAGAAGATGTTCAGGGCATTGCCATAACATCTTATCAGGGTGGGCACGTTGAATTTTTTAAATACATCAAAGATCTTCTCGACGAAAACGAATGCGGGCATATCAAAATTTTTGGCGGCGGGGGGGGAACCATTTTACCGCAGGAAATTAATGAGCTGCACAATTACGGTATCACAAAAATCTATTCACCCGACGATGGAAGAAAAATGGGATTGGAAGGAATGATTGAAGATCTGCTGAATCAATGTGATTTTACATTGAATGGAAATGGAGAATACAAGACTAAAATGACGCTCGGTGAATGGAAAGATATACGAAGGATTGCGAGAGAAATTACAAATGCAGAGAATAACTTTAACCCACAGGCGTACTCCAGTCCCACGAAACGCATGATTCCTGTACTCGGCATCACCGGAACCGGTGGTGCCGGAAAATCTTCGATAACTGATGAAATCGTAAGACGCTTCTTAAATAATTTTTCTGATAAAACCATTGCCGTAATTTCTGTTGATCCATCAAAGAAAAAAACCGGCGGTGCGCTTCTTGGCGACAGGATAAGAATGAACGCCATTTCATCGCCGCGTGTTTATATGCGAAGTCTCGCAACACGTGAAAGTGATCGATCGTTGAGCGAGCATGTTGAAGAAGCAATTAATATTTGCAAGAAAGAAAATTTCGATTTCATTGTGCTTGAATCTGTCGGCGCCGGACAAAGTGATGTTTCTATTCTTGATTATTGCAGCGTGAGCTTGTACGTCATGACACCTGAATATGGCGCTGCGTCCCAGTTGGAAAAAATAAATATGCTTGATTTTGCAGATCTTATCGCTATAAATAAATTTGATAAAGCCGGATCTTTGGATGCCTTGAGTGAGGTAAGAAAACAATTCAGGCGCAATCACAATTTATTTTCAGCAAAAGAAACTGAGTTGCCGGTTATCGGAACTGTAGCTGCGCAATTCAATGACAAAGGCGTAAACGAATTGTTCGAAATGCTCATCAAAAAAATTGAGGAAAAATGTTCAGTTCGTTTCGGAGAAGCGAAAACCGGCATTGTCCTGGAAAAAGGTTTCGGAAATGCCCCAGTGATTCCCGCTTCACGCGTTAGATACCTGTCTGAGATATCCGAAACCGTTAGAGCTTATAATGAAAAAGTGAAAGAACAAGCTAAAATCGCTTCCAGACTTTACCAGGTAAGAGGCACGTTGAAAATATTACAAGATTCAAACGATAACTATACCGGAAAACAACTGCTTGAAATAATATCAGGCCTTGAGAAACAACTTTTACCAGTTTGTAAAAAACTCATTGATGAGTGGGAGGAAATAAAGGCGCTTTATCAAAGAGATTTTTTCGAATACGACGTCCGCGGTAAAATGATTCAGCAGCCGTTATATACCGAATCATTATCCCACACCAGAATACCAAAGATCGCTGTTCCTCGTTTTAAGGATTGGGGCGATATTTTACATTGGCGACTGCAGGAAAATTTTCCCGGGAAATATCCTTTCACAGCAGGTGTCTTTCCCCTAAAGCGCGCCGAAGAAGACCCGACAAGAATGTTTGCAGGTGAGGGTGGACCTGAACGTACCAATAAACGTTTCCATTACGTATCTCTCGATCAGCCGGCAAAGCGCCTCAGTACTGCATTTGACAGTGTTACCTTATATGGAGAAGATCCCGCAATACGACCGGATATATTAGGGAAAGTGGGCAATAGCGGCGTAAGTGTTGCTACGGTTGATGATGCAAAAAAATTATATAGCGGTTTTGATCTGTGCAATGCAAAAACTTCTGTGAGTATGACCATAAATGGGCCTGCACCGATCATTCTCGCATTTTTTATGAACGCCGCAATTGATCAGCAATGTGAAAAATGGATCGAAAAAAATGGTCAATGGTCAATAGCCAATCAAAAAATTGATGAAAAATTCAACCGTGTCCAAAAACCATCCTACTATAATCCCTCTTCTCCGGAGAGATTCCCAGAAGGGAATAACGGTCTTGGATTAAAATTACTAGGTGTCAGCGGAGATGAAGTTTTACCGAAAGCCATTTACGAAAAAATAAAAGCAGAAACATTATCGCAAGTTCGCGGTACCGTCCAGGCGGATATCTTAAAAGAAGATCAGGCGCAAAACACCTGTATTTTTTCCACCGAGTTTGCCCTAAAGCTTATGGGCGATGTGCAACAATATTTTATTGACAACCGCATCCGTAATTTTTACAGCGTCAGCATTAGTGGTTATCATATTGCTGAAGCTGGCGCCAATCCCATAACACAGCTTGCTTTCACCCTTGCTAACGGTTACACATATGTGGAATATTATTTAAGCCGTGGAATGAATATTGATGACTTCGCTCCAAATCTTTCTTTCTTTTTCAGCAACGGGATGGATGCAGAATACAGCGTTATTGGACGGGTGGCGCGCCGGATTTGGGCAAAAGCGATCAAACTGAAATATAAAGGTAATATCCGTTCTCAAAAACTGAAATATCATATTCAAACTTCCGGCAGAAGTTTACACGCGCAGGAAATAGATTTTAACGACATCCGCACTACGTTGCAAGCGCTGTATGCTATCTATGATAATTGCAATTCTCTTCATACCAACGCATACGATGAGGCAATTACCACCCCCACGGAAGAAAGTGTGCGACGGGCAATGGCCATTCAGTTAATTATCAACCGAGAGCTCGGTTCTGCGAAAACGGAAAACTTCATTCAGGGGTCATTTATCATAGAAGAATTGACTGACCTTGTTGAAGAAGCGGTCATGAAAGAATTTGACCGCATCAATGAACGTGGCGGAGTTCTCGGTGCTATGGAAAGAATGTACCAGCGAAATAAAATCCAGGAAGAAAGTTTATTTTATGAGATGCAAAAAAATGGCGGCGAGCTCCCGCTGGTCGGAGTAAATACTTTTTTGGATAAAAAAGGATCGCCAACCATTCTTCCCATTGAAGTGATCCGCAGTACGTCCGAAGAAAAAGAACAGCAAATCGCAAACTTGACATCTTTTCAAAAGCGAAATAAAGCTTTTGCGGCCGAAAAATTGGATGAACTGAAATGTGCAGCGATCAACAATGCAAATTTATTTGAACAATTGATGGAAACGGTAAAGTATTGCTCGCTCGGACAAATTACCCACGCACTTTATGAAGTAGGCGGACAATACAGAAGAAACATGTAATCACGCTTCTCTGGTTGACGTATCCATTGTTCGGTTTTAATCCGGTGTGAATTTTCATTTCTTGACCTGCCACCCAAAGTAATTACTCAAATCGAGCAAATTATTCTACAATTTTTCTTAGGAAGTAACTTCTTCTATAGGTTATTTCATCCTTTTGCTAAGCCAATTGCCTCATTGCCAATCAAACGCTAATCAGGAACGCATTTTGAATTCCTATTGATAAAATATTCACCAGTTAAAACAATTAATTATGAAACTCAAGTCTTTTCTAATCGCGGTAGGTGTTCTGTTTGCATTAAGTACTTCAAATGCTTTTGCTTCTTCAAAAAATGACGGGATCGGTAATGGCAACAAAGCAATAAAAGAGAGGATTGCTAAAATGACTCCTGAACAAAAACAAATTCGCGCGTTGGAAATCAAAGAAAGAATTAAAGAAATCAAAGAAATGGACAAGACTCAATTAACATCAGATCAAAAAAAGGAGCTTCGCAAGGAATTAAAAGAAATGAAAAAAGAAGCAAGGGCAATGAATCCCACATATATTTATATCTCCGGGGCTGGGTTAATTATTATCATCCTATTAATTCTTTTGATCGCTTAATTCATTTGCCGAAAGTTTATTTTTGCGTCTTTATCATTGTTTCATAAAAAATAAAAATGCAAAAACAAACGATCATTTTATCCGTTGATCAGGCAAACGACATGAATGCTTATGTCGCTTCGCCTGCAAACATCAATGGGTGTCCTGCGATTCTCGTTTTCCAGGAAGCATTTGGTGTAAATAATCATATTAAAAAACTGGCAGAAAAAATTGCAGAAGAAGGTTATGTCGCAATCGCGCCAGAATTATTTCACCGCACGGCGCTGCCGGGTACAACAATCAGTTATGCAGATTTTGATGCTGTAAAACCACACCTGAGTGTATTGACAATTGACGGGTTGATTGCAGACATAGAGTCGACTTACAACTGGCTGCTACAAAATCAACAGGTAATAAAAAGTAAGATCGGTGCTGTGGGTTTTTGCCTGGGCGGCAGGGTTTCATTTCTTGCAAATGCAGTGCTGCCGCTTGCCGCATCTGTTTCATACTATGGTGGTTCGATACAAACGATGACGGATAAAGCTATTGATCTGCACGCACCGCAGCTGTTTTTCTGGGGAGGGCTGGATAAACATATCTTGCCGAAACATAGGGAGACAATTGCCAACGCTCTTGATGATGCAGGAAAGGAATATATCAGCACCGTAATATCTTATGCGGATCACGGGTTTAATTGTGATGAGAGAACAGCATATAATCCAAAAGCTGCAAAGGAAGCCTGGGCAATGACTTCGGCATTTTTAAAAAATAATCTCGGCTGATTGGTTTCAAATCGTATTCTCAAGAACTAAAAAGTCCTGCCTCCCTGCGCAGGACTTTTTCTACTGTATCCGGACGTGCAGATTAAATCACATCAGATAAAACCCGTCAAGGCATCTCAAAAATCAACTCGTTGTTTCTTAAAAAATTCTTTATCTTAATGGAAATATGGCGAAAACGATATACTGTCGGATGAATTAAGTTGATTTTTTGAGATTTGTTTTGCAAATTTATTTTGTGATCACTGTTCCAGCCTTTTGTAGAATCTGACTGGTGCTGATTTCCTGGCAGCAGATGTACTCGTAAAATCCTTAACGTATATCGAAACAATTGATTATAAATGTATTGCCGCGTTCTAAAGGTGTTATCTATGATAAGAATAATGGTACCGATTTTTCTGCTGACGCTCGGGGGCTTTACTGAAGCACAGGATTCAACCCAGCTTCCTTCAAAGTGGAGTTTGCAGCAGTGCATTGAATATGCAAAAAAATATAACATCCAGGTAAACAGTTTGCGTCTCAGTGAGCAAACTGCTGAGCAGGAGGTATTGCTGGCGAAAGCTCAACGATTACCGGGCGTAAATGGAACAGCCTCTGCATCCCTAACCAATAGTAAAAATGCGAACCCGGTTGTTGGTGGTTTTCAAACCCAGGCGAGTTTTGCGAATAATTTTGGATTGAGTTCTTCCTGGATAATTTATAATGGTGGCTATTTGAACGACGTTGTTAAGCAAAATCAATTGAGCGTTCAATCGGCAAACCTTAATATTCTGCAACAGGAAAACAGCATCATCTTACAGATTACGCAAGCATATTTAAACATCTTATTGGCAAAGGAAAATGTTTTGTATTTGCAGGATCTGCTCACTACGTCACAAGCACAGATAAACCAGGCGCAGCAGCAATATAAGGCAGGAAGCATTGCCAAAGTCAGTCTAATTGAATTGCAGGCTCAACTCGCAAATGATAAATACAATTTAGTTACTGCAAAAAATACAGAAAGGCAAAATGCACTTACCCTTAAGCAAATATTATTGTTACCAACCGGTACTCAGTTTGACATAGTGGTTCCTGACACCCTAATGGCTTCTGCTCTTACCGCATCGCTCGAAGAAGCGCAAAAAGCGGCGATACGAACCAGACCGGAAGTGAAGATAAGTGAGCTCGGTGTTGAAATTGCACAACTTGATCTTGCCAAAGCAAAATCCGGTTATTACCCTATCGCATCGGTTGGCGCGGCGCTGGCAACCGGCTATTCCGATAACCAGAGTTTTTCGTACTTGAAACAATTGGATGATAATTTTTATCAGCAAATTGGGCTGACACTTAGTATTCCCATTTTTACAAAACGAACAAATAAAACAAATGTAGAAAACGCAAAAATTGAAATTGCGCAATCACAACTAACCCTTACAAATACTAAAACCGTTTTATCGCAGGCAGTCGAACAAGCTTACATCAATGTCTTGAACGCGCAAGCTCAATATGATGCCGCTGTTGAACAATTGAATTCTTCAAAAGAGAGCTTCCGTATAGTAAACGAAGAATTGAAAGTCGGAGCTGTGAATACGGTGGATTATTTGACTCAAAAAAGTCTTTACATACAATCTTTGGAAAATTATATACAGGCAAAATACAGCACAGCGCTCAACATCAGGATTTACGAATTTTATATGGGAGAGCCGGTTCAACTTTAAAGCCTGACAAATAAAAATAAAATTGACAGATGAAAAGTTTAAAAATAACCATCCTAATTATTTTGGTAGCGTTTGCCGGCACCGCTTTCTGGTATTTTAAATTTCGTGAAGAAGACAAGCCTTTGGTGCTTGATACAGAAAATCCGGCATATGGATATATTTCCAGGAGTGTTACGGCAACAGGTACAGTTCAGCCGGTGGATACGGTAACGGTGGGTACGCAGGTTTCAGGAACGATAAAAAGTATCTTTGCCGATTTCAATTCTAAAGTAAAAAAAGGAGAATTGATCGCTCAGCTCGATAAATCATTACTTATCGCATCCGTGGATCAATATAAAGCAAATCTGCTGGTAGCAAAAAGTCAGCTGGTTTATCAAAAAAGCACGTACGACAGGCAAAATCTTTTATACCAAACCGGCGCAATAAGTAAAGCTGATTATGAAACGGCACAATATAATTATAGTAGCGCGGAGGCAAACGTGCAAAGTGTTCAGGCGCAATTGGATGCGGCAAATAAGAATCTTCAGTACTCGGATATTTATTCGCCAGTGGATGGGGTAGTCATGACGCGAAACGTCAGTATGGGGCAGACTGTGGCCGCAAGTTTCAGTACCCCTACTCTATTCGTTATTGCAAAAGACATCACTAAAATGCAGGTGCAGGGGGCAGTTGATGAAGCGGATATCGGCAATGTTAAAGTCAATCAACGCGTAACTTTTACGGTCGATGCCTATCCAGATGACATATTTCCGGGTACAGTTTCTCAAATAAGGCTTGAGCCCACAGTATCTGCTAACGTTGTCACATATTCTACAATCATCAGTGCGCAAAATGACAACATGAAATTAAAGCCAGGCATGACCGCTAACATTACGGTTTTTACAAAAGAAGACAGCAATGTATTGCTTATTCCGGCTAAAGCATTAAAATTTCAGCCTACCGAAGCATTGGCAAAACAATTTAAAATTGGAGAGAAAGCGGTTGATTCGTCTTCGATGCATCGCAAAAAAAATATCAATGACACGGCAAGAAGAAGAATGAGTGACACAACAGGTGCGGTAAAAAAAATACGGGCTTTCGTTTGGGTCAAGAAAAATGATAGTCTTGTTGAAAAGAAAATTATCACCGGGCTAAATGATGATGCGAATGTAGAAGTTTTTGCAGGGCTTACAACAGAAGATGAAGTAGTGACCGGAGTTGAAAATCCGGGAACAAAAAATAGTGCAAAGCCCACTACACAGAAAAGTCCGTTTATGCCTGCACGACCAGGTGCAAATAGGCCGCAAACCGGCGGTGGCACTCGCCCGCAAGGGGGAGCAAAGTAATTTTCAAAAAAATCCTCTATGCTGAAAGGGGATGAACTGGGATTTAACAAAAAAATTATGGGCAACAAGATTTTAGAGTTACAAAATATCAAGCGCGAATTCCGGATGGGAAGTGAAATTGTCCGTGCGTTGAAAGGGGTTTCATTTGATGTGCAGTCGGGAGAATTTGTAACCATTATGGGTAGCAGCGGATCGGGAAAAACAACTTTGCTCAATACACTCGGGTGCTTGGATAAGCCTACTGAAGGAAATTATTTATTGGATGGCGTTAATGTCGGGACGCTTTCGCGAAATGAATTGGCCCGTTTGCGAAATCATAAAATTGGTTTTGTTTTCCAGGCATATAATTTATTGCCAAGAACTTCCGCATTGGAAAATGTAGAATTGCCTCTTTTGTATAACGCCGAGATCAATTCAAAGGAAAGAAGAGAAAGAGCAATAAAAGCGCTTGAGTCAGTGAAACTGGCAGACAGGTTGGATCACACGCCAAACCAATTGTCTGGCGGACAACAACAGCGTGTTGCCATTGCGCGCGCATTGGTCAATGAACCGGTTATGATTTTGGCGGATGAAGCGACAGGCAATCTCGATTCGCGGACTTCATTTGAAATCATGGCTTTGATGCAGGAGTTAAATCAGCAGCAGGGAAAAACCATTGTTTTCGTAACTCACGAACCTGACATTGCATCTTTCAGCAACAGAACGGTTACGCTGAAAGACGGAAAAGTGATCAAAGATACCATGAACGAAAACAGGCGATCGGCAAGAGAAGTTCTTGCATCATTGCCGGTAAGCGATGATTATTAATTTGTCGTTTTTGGTTTTAAGATTTCTTTTGGTTCTTGATGTCTGTTGGAAAAAAAAGTAAAAAACTCGGATTTAATCCTTTCCAAGGATTTAACTTGTTGAAAAAGATCGAATTATTCTGTAGGTACAGCAAAGCAAAATAGAATTAGTGAACCCGGAACAAATAAATAAAAAGATAAGAACATCAAGGTATTCATCAATAAGCGTATACCGGGCACTCTGAACCATTATCTACTCACCATCAACTCATTATATGAATTTTTTCAACCTCGTTCGCATTGCATTTAAAGCTTTACAACGGAATAAGTTGCGCGCTTTTTTAACCATGCTTGGAATTATTATTGGTGTCGGCGCAGTCATCGCCATGGTGGCCATTGGACAAGGTTCTAAAAAAAGCATACAGGATCAATTGGCTAGCATGGGTTCCAATATGATAACCATTCGTCCGAACAGCAACGTTACGGCGGGTGTACGCCTTGATGCGACAAGTGTGCAAACATTAACCATTGCTGATGTAAAAGCAATTGAAAAACAGGGGCAATATATCAGTGGTGTTTCACCTGCGGCATCAACGCGCGGACAGGTCATCAATGGATCATTGAACTGGTCAACAACGATGCAGGGTGTGAGTCCCGCTTATCTTGATATTAGAAATTGGCCATTGAAAGATGGAATTGTTTTTTCAACTTCAGATGTCACTAGCGCCGCAAAAGTGTGTTTGCTTGGCCAAACCGTTGTGAATAATATTTTCGTGCCTGGTGAAAATCCCATCGGCACAACAATTCGTTTTAATAAAATTCCATTTAAAGTCATTGGCATACTGGCAACTAAAGGAGAAAATGCTTTTGGACAGGATCAGGATGATATTGTTATAGCTCCGTATACAACTGTCCAGGAAAGAATGACTGCGACAATTTATTTTCAAAATATATATGTATCTGCAAAAAATGAAAATGTAACAGATTCTGCCACGAATGAAGTTTCACAGATACTGCGCGTCTCACATAAATTAAAATCAACTGACATTGATGATTTCGCTGTCAGGACTCAGGCTGAATTAATCAGTACCTTCAGTTCAACAAGCCAGTTATTAACTGTGTTACTTACGGCCATCGCCGGTATTTCTCTGATCGTTGGAGGAATCGGAATAATGAATATCATGTACGTTTCAGTGACGGAACGCACACGCGAAATCGGGTTACGCATGTCAATCGGCGCGCGCGGCATTGACATACTGATGCAATTTTTGATTGAAGCAATTTTAATTAGCCTGACAGGTGGAATACTCGGCGTGGTCTTAGGAATTACGGCATCTAAACTAGTCTCCGTATTTTTATCATGGCCAACCTTGGTTTCGGAATATTCAATAGGCCTGTCATTTTTTGTGTGCGCATTAACCGGTGTTTTTTTTGGTTATTACCCGGCTCAAAAAGCATCCCGGCTCGACCCAATAGAAGCGCTTCGCTACGAATAACGAATGGGCGATGCTTTTCAACTCGTTAAATTCCTACCAATCAGCCGTGTGCTGCTGACAGCCAATGGTTATTCTGCAATTAATTAGCTTATGTAGCGTTGTTAATGATGAAAAATTTCTTGACTCTTGCTCGGAATAATCGTAAATTGGTTTTTGAAAGGATTTGATCTATAGCAAAAAAAACCAAACGCTGCCCCGGCACTTTTTCACTAATCCTTTCCCATTGACAGCTTGCTAATGGTTTACCATTAACATTATCGAAACTTAAAAAAAATGTTCTTATGAAACTACAAGCATCCCCATGCATTCACAAAAAAAGAAAGACAATCGAATTTAATATTCGACTCAGCGCGGCATCCCACATCACTTTATCCGGAAGTTTTAATCATTGGGCGAAAGATGAATTTGAAATGAAGCCGAACAAAAATGGCGTGTGGAAAATTGAGATTCCGATGCCTCCGCACGGTAAGTATTATTACAAATTTTGTATTGACGAAAAAATGTGGATGGAAGATATCGAAAATCCACTGCGCGAACCTGATGGTGTAACTGGATGGAATAGTGTCCTGACTGTATGATAAGTTTGGTTCGGTGATGAAGCGCTCAACAGTCACGTTTCAACCTACCCATAATCGTCTTAAAAGATCTCCGTGTAATTTTTAAGAAATTTGAATTAACTCTTTGTTTTTTCAGTTCATCTTGCTTGTCACATACTTCCTATTTGGATACCAAAACATCAACCATTTTTTCGGCTACATATTCATTTCCTTTTGGATTTAGATGTACACGATCTACCGTCAGGATTCCGGATTCCTTATTTTCAGGATTATTTTTTAAGTTGTAGGTAAGAAAAGCTTCACGAAGGTCAACCAATTCACAGTGATAATTTTTTGCAAGGCCTCGGATTATTTGAGCGTACCTGTTCAGGTCACCGTCTTGTTGATTGGTAAAATCGGTTCTTTCGCCGATGCACGCGGGCGTAACTAAAATTGTCCGGATTCCTTTGTCTTGTAATTTTTTAATGATCGCAGTATAAAATTTTTCAAATTTATCGGCGTCAGTTCCAGTTCCCGAACTTACTTTATGCCAGACATCATTTACGCCAATCCAAATAAAAACAATATCAGGATTTTTTGAAAGCACATCATCGTCAAGCCGCAAATACAAATCGTAAACTTTATTTCCGCCTATTCCAGAACCGATCAATTCATAATTTTTCGACATTCCTTTTTGCTCAAGCATTTCGCCCAACTTTATAATATAACCACCGGGATTAACGCCCATTTGGGTTATGGAATCTCCAAAAAAAATAACACGCTTAGGTTTTTGCGATATCATGGAAGAAACAACAATGAACAATAATGCGGCGACTGCGAAACGTAAAAATAATCTCATATAGCTGATTTTATTTCAAATCTACAATTTGAACCGGATAAGCACGTACTTTAATTCGATTAATAATTTCAATACATGCCCTGGAATTGTGATAAGGACATTTCCAAAATCCGACCTTATCCCGGTTCGTCATGACTGTATTGTCTTCATTTACTCCCCAAAACCATTCACCATTTTTTTTATCCCTGATGTATTTTTTTACAAATTCCCAACTCTTTAATGATTGTTCAAAATATCTTTTTTGCTGTGAGATCTGGAATGCGTTAAAATATCCAACCATTGCTTCCGCCTGAACCCACCAGTGCTTTTCATTGTTCAAAAATTCGTGATCTTTTTCATAACGCAGACCTCCGTCGTATTCCCAGCCATCCGATGCTGCTTCAGTTATTTTTAAAGCTTGCGATTTCATGGTGATCATCCATCCGTTATGACTGATAATTTCCGCAGCATATTGTAAGAGCCATGCAGCTTCTATTTCATGTCCATATGATATCAAATCAGATTTGGCAACCCAATTTTCATCAAAAAATAAAATCAAATGGTGCGTTTTATTGTCAATAAAATGATGCGCAAAAACTTCAAGAAGATTCTCTATCTGCATTCCTAAAAAACTATCCTGCCAGATCGTATAAAGATTTGTATATGCCTCAAGCACATGCAAATTCGTGTTCATTGTTTTTGCAAAGTTTCCGTCTTTTGCGCTCAGTCTTCGGTCTTCGATTGGTTTCCAGTTGTGCGTGAATGCTTCAAAATATCCTTTTTGCTTTTCATCGTACCCATGCTTTTCAATTTTCTTAAAAAGTTCTATTGCGTTATCTGCTATGCCATCTTCGTGTACGGCTTTATAATATTCACTGATTCCATAAAGGCAAAATGCCAGTCCGTAAATTTGTTTGCGGTTGTTTGAAACCTCTCCTTTATGGTCAACGCTCCAAAATACACCACCATATCTTTTATCGATAAAATGATCAAGAACATAATGATAAGCGCGTTTTGCATAAACCAGATACTCTTCCTTTTTTGTGTGATTATAGGCAGCCGAAAAAGCCCATAAGATTCT
>DATGFZ010000265.1:0-5186 GCA_035308805.1 Puia sp.
TCTTCCCCGCTACAATGCGTGATCTTCTTCGTCCTTAAATATCTCAATAAGTCCGTCCTTGAATTTGCCCCAGAAATCCTTCATCCCCTTTCTGCTTTTCATTTTTTCTCCGGGTATCATTTCTTCTGTGGCGATCGTTTCTTCAGCAACTTCCTGTTTCTTTAAATTGTCCGGAACCGCGATCTTTTTATATTCTGTCTCAAATTGTTTGCGGTTGTGTTCATAATCACTATACCCTTTTAATATCAGCCCGATACAGGTTGAATAAGTCGGTTTGGCCAATTCTTCAATATGCCCTGCAGCGAGATGTTCCGTCGGGAAACCAATTCTTGCGTTCAGTCCCGTAACATATTCAGTTAACTGAATCAAATGTTTCAATTGAGATCCGCCACCGGTTAACACGATGCCACCATTCAGCATCTTATTATCAAGACCGACTTGCTTCAGATGATAAACCACAAAATCCATGATTTCACTCATGCGGGCCTGAATAATATTGGCAAGATTTTTTACACTGATCTCCTTGGCAGGCATTCCGCGCAATCCCGGAATGGTAATGAAGGCGTTTGTTTTTGCTTCATTGGATAATGCGGAACCAAACTGCACTTTCATCTGCTCGGCTTGTGTTTTCAAAACACCCAATCCTGTTTTGATGTCATTGCTGATATTTTCTCCACCAAAGGGAATGACAGCAGTATGCTTTAAAATGCCTTCATAGAAAACGGCCAGGTCAGTTGTACCGCCTCCGATATCAACGATCGCAACGCCGGCTTCCAGATCTTCCTGTCCCATGACTGCCGCAGCAGAGGCCAAAGGCTGCAACACGAGATCCTTTGTTTCAAGCCCGCTTTTCTCTACAGCACGGTTGATGTTCCTGATGGCATTTTTATCGCCGGTGATGATGTGAAAATTTGCCCCGACTTTCACGCCGCCATATCCGATCGGGTTTGGAATATTTTGAAAATTATCAACGGTAAATTCCTGCGGGATCACGTCAATGATCTGATCGCCTGCCGGAATATATGTTTTGTACTGATCGGCAATAAGCTGGTCAATCTCACGCTGCGTTATTTCATCATCAGTGCTCTGACGCACAATATCGCCCCGCGTTTGCAAACTTTTGATGTGATGCCCGGCAATTCCGACATACACTTCTGTCACGTTGAGATTCGGATTCGACGCGTAACAATTATCCAGGGCCATCTTGATCGCCTTAATTGTTTCATCAATATTCAGCACCTGCCCGTGTTTAACACCGTTGGAGTTGGCGCGGCCGAATCCTAAAATTTCGAGTTTGCCGTATTCGTTCTTTCTTCCGGCAATGGCAGCAATTTTCGTGGTACCAATGTCAAGACCAACAATAATGGGTTGTTCGTGAGTCATAGCTTATTTGTTTTTGTTGTTTATAGTGAATCGATGTATGATTTTTTATTTATGATTTTTTTCTGCCTATCCTTATTTGATTTTATATTTCTTTTGTCCGCACCTGAGCTCCTCTTTGCCTGACCCGCTTGCAACCGTATCATGCTGGTCTTCTTCAGTTTTCCCATTCTATCTTTGCTTCCTGACTGCCCTGATCATTCATTTTCCAATCCCGGATGCACCGGCTTTAGGTTTCGTCATCTGTTTTGGTGCGGATTTTTTTGCCTTACCGCTGCTGTCTCTTTCCTGTTTGCTAAACTCTTCATCGCCATCAAGCTGCTCCTGCGGACTATTATTTTCCAAGGGTTTTATATTTTGCCTGGCAGTATCGGATTGTATTTGCTGCGCTGATTGTATCAGTTGCTGGATGCTCTTAATAAATTTCAGCGAATCAGAACGCTGCATGTCTCCACCCCTCTTTGTCCCGATAACCTGTCCTTTGTACTGTACATTGATTTTGGCATATTTATTAAATCCGGTTTTGCTTAATACATCCTTATAAAAAATAAACAGCCGGGCGAATTTCGCCTGGCAATCGCTTCCGTCGCCAAATTCAATTGTTTGACTGCCTACAACCGGGATCATGTCAAAAGTTTTGGATGAAGTGATGTCAATCTGATCAATCTGCGCCATCCAGAAAGAATCGTTCAAAATATAGTTCCCCACTTTTTTCATATCGTTAAGCAAGATGCTGTCTGCATCATGGTTTTTCACTTTTTCATACGGGTAGCCGGTGAATACGGGCAGCTTTACCGGCAACCCTACCGGAACGGGTAATTGGGTTCCGCTGCTGTCCATATAAAATGTGTTGCCCGCAACGGTAAAAACCCTCAGCACAGGCTCTCTTTCGGTGATATTTATGCGTAGCACCTCATTGTTATCAAAAAATAATTCTGCACTCTTCACCCAAACATTTTGTTTCAGTTTGTCTTCCGTATTCCTGAGATCAAATGTTGAAATGGGTTTGCCTTCGAGCTTTTTTGTATTGCTGTCCGTAATTATATTTTCAATCGTTTTATTGTTAAGGAATATTTGTTTGTTGTTTCCATTGATTACAATCCTGTATCCTTTGCATGCTTTGCTATTTCGTTTATTTATGGCGGCAATGAGTAACACAAGCATTCCCGCACCGGCAACGCACCAGATCGTTACAAAAAGTATTTTCCTGATGTTATTTTTAACGCTCATTTTTTTTCATTTTTACTTTTGCTTCCCGGCACCTGACAACTTTTGCCGGGAAGGTTTCTGAGACCCACCCAACGGCCCCGTTTTGACCGTCAGATGGGTACAATATGCCCGGGTGAAAATCCTGGACACAATATGGGTTAGTATCTTTTTTCCAACACCTTCTTTATAGGCATCACCAAGGCATCAATATCGCCCGCCCCCGCCGTGATCAATAGCTCCACTTCCCGATCCTTTATCCCGTTCAGCAGCTCCTCTTTGCTCATTATTTTTTTATTGTCAATGTTCATTCTGTCTGCAATCATGGTACTGGTAACCCCTTCCATGGGTAATTCTCTGGCCGGATAAATGGGCAACAGGATCACTTCATCTGCAAAATCAAGACTGTCCGCAAAACCATATGCTAAATCCCTTGTCCTTGAAAATAAATGCGGCTGAAAGATCACGGTGCATTTCATCAAAGGAAACAGCCCTTTAGCGCCTTGTATCAATGCTTTCAATTCCTCGGGGTGATGGGCGTAGTCATCGATAAAAACCAACCCTTCGCTCTTAATGATATACTCAAATCTTCTTTTCACCCCTTTAAACCCGTCTACGGCCTTTTTGATTTTTCCATCTTCAATTCCGAGATCATGTGCGACACGGACTGCAGCTATTGCATTTTCTACATTGTGCATTCCCCCCATATGTAAAAGAACATCCGGCAAACTCCAGTCCCTCATCACCACATCAAACCGGTAACTCCCGTTCTCCATTACAATATTTCTTGCATACACATCAGCCCGGGAATCAATCAAACCGTAGGTCTGGTGGTTTGATGACCCGAACTCCTTTTCTTTTTTTAATCCGATCTTGGTCAATAATAGTCCGCCCTGTTTCACTTTTGAGGCAAAATCCATAAAGGCCTGCTGCATCGCTTCTTCGGAGCCGTAGACATCCAAATGATCCGCATCCATAGCCGTTATCACTGCGATATCAGGATTGAGTTTCAAAAAACTTCTGTCGTATTCGTCAGCTTCCACAACACAAACATTTTTTTCGCTGCTCCAGAAATTGGTGTCGTAATTCACCGCAATTCCACCCAGAAAGGCATTGCATCCGTAACCGCTGTCGCGCAAAATGTGCGCGATCATGGTGGTGATCGTCGTTTTGCCATGTGTCCCCGCCACACAGATATTAAAAGAGCTTTTCGTTATTTCACCAAGCACATCACTGCGTTTAAGCACCGGATAATCGTGCTGCTTATAAAAATCTAATTCTTTATGATCCTTCGGTACAGCTGGCGTATATACGATCAATTCAGCATCCTTCGGAATCAGATCCAGGTCATCGCTGAAATGTATTGCGATGCCTTCTTTGACCAACTCCCCGGTTAACGCCGTTTCTGTTTTATCATAGCCGCTCACCCTGCAACCCCGGGACTTAAAATATCTTGCCAGCGCGCTCATGCCAATCCCGCCTATCCCGATAAAATAAATTTTCTGTATGTTCTTGATATCGATCATTCTCTTTGGTGAATGATGAAAGGTCGATGGTGGATAACATCTTTCTACCCGTCAACCATTCAACTTATACTCATAAAAATTTCTCTCGCTATCACTTCATCCGCATTTTTCACTGCCAGCTTTCCAATATTTTCCTGTAATTCTCTTTGCAACTTTTCATTTTTTGATAAGGCAATCACCGTTGCTGTCAATTTATCTTTCGCTTCACTGTCTTTTATCATCAGGGCGGCTTTTTTATTCACCAGGCTTTTTGCATTGGCCGTTTGATGATCTTCTGCGGAGAACGGGTAAGGAACAAACACCACCGGTTTTTGCGCCACACACAATTCCGCAATGGACATGGCTCCTGATCTTGATATCACCACATCTGCTGCAGCATATCCATATTGCATTTGCATAATGAAATCATTTGTCCATATATTTTTCTTTCCTGCGCAGATCTCTCTGGCTCTTGCAGCATAGGGTTTTCCCGTTTGCCAAATCAGCTGAAGACCATTCTTGTCAAACTCGTCAATCCCCTCATCAATCGCTTCGTTAATTCCTTTGGCACCCAGGCTTCCGCCTGTTGAGAAAATGGTTTTTTTTGCAGGATCCAATCCAAAAAATTTTATTCCTTCTTCACGATTCACTGTATTATTTACCATATTGCTTCTCACGGGATTTCCCGTGATCATTATTTTATTTGCAGGAAAGAATTTTTCCATTCCATCGCCTGCCACAAAAATCTTTGTTGCTTTTTTTCCCAACCAAATGTTCGATTTACCCGCAAACGAATTTGATTCATGGATAAAATTTGGAATCCTTTTGGTCTGCGCATAACGCAACACGGGAAAAGATGAATATCCGCCGACACCGATGACTGCATCCGGCTTAAATGCTTTCATTATCCTGTTTACCTGGAAAAAACTTTTCAGGATCTTAAATGGCAATCCGATATTTTTTATCAAAGAACTTCTGTTGAAACTGGTGATATCTATCCCTTCAATGTTGTATCCTGCCTGCGGCACTTTTTCCATTTCCATTTTTCCTTTTGCACCGACAAATAATATTTCCATGCTGTCATCTATTTTTTTC
>DATGFZ010000266.1:0-19576 GCA_035308805.1 Puia sp.
TTTTTAATTCTCATTTTTTAAATTTCCTAATATGCATACTATTTCCGACGTAAGCCGCAAAAGCAAACTCTTCGTTCAGCTTGAAGAAAATTATGGAGCGCATAATTATCATCCCATTCCTGTCGTTTTGACGAGAGGCGAAGGCGTATATGTTTGGGATGTTGACGGCAAGCGGTATTTTGATTTTTTGAGCGGATATTCAGCAGTTAACCAGGGGCATTGTCACCAGAAAATTATTGGCACATTACTGGAGCAAGCACAAAAGCTGACACTCACCTCCCGCGCATTTTACAATGATGTGCTTGGTGAGTACGCACGATTCATCTGCGAATACTTTGGATATAATAAAGTGTTGCCGATGAATACTGGCGTCGAAGCGGTGGAAACGGCGATCAAATTGTGCCGCCGATGGGGATATGCGGTAAAAAAAATCCCTGAAAATAAAGCGAAGATCATTGTATGCGCGAATAATTTTCACGGAAGAACAAGTACTGTAATCTCTTTCAGCAGCGATGCATCTTCTTATTCTCAATTTGGTCCGTACATGCCCGGTTTTGACATAATTCCCTTTAATGACCTGAGCGCATTGTCAATTGCTTTGCAGGATAAACATGTCGCCGGTTTTCTGGTTGAACCGATCCAGGGTGAGGCCGGGGTTATTATACCTGATGAAAATTATCTAAGTAAGGCAAAACAATATTGTGTTGATGCAAATGTATTGTTCATTGGCGATGAGATACAAACAGGTTTATGTCGCACAGGAAGAATGCTCGCCTGCGATCATGAAAATGTCCGGCCGGATATTTTGATCCTCGGCAAGGCGTTGAGTGGGGGAGTTTTGCCGGTTTCTGCAGTTCTGGCTGATGATGAGATCATGCTGACGATAAAAGCCGGGGAGCATGGTTCAACTTTTGGTGGAAATCCGCTGGCCTGTAAAATCGCAATCACGTCATTGACGGTTTTGAAAGAAGAAAAGATGGCAGAGAATGCAGAGGAGATGGGAAAATTGCTGAGGCAGGAACTGCAAAAATTAAATTCACCGCACCTGTCAGTAGTCCGGGGTAAAGGTTTGTTGAATGCAGTTGTCATCAGCCACACCAAACAGGATGCAGCATGGGAACTTTGCATGGCGTTAAAGGAAAATGGATTGCTCGCAAAACCAACGCACGGGGATAAAATACGATTTGCGCCACCGTTAATAATAAACAAGGAACAAATTAAAGAATGTGTCGGAATCATTGAAAGAAGTCTCACGAGTTTAAATTAGCGTTTCATGCCTTGGCAGCAGCTGAGCGATGACATCTTTTAAAAGAAGTCGCCTCCTTAAAATTGAAGTAATGATTAGCGATCCGGAAATTGAGCCGGAAATGCAACGGTAATCCAATGGAAGAACGGAACCTGAAGCAACGATGATGGTGTGAAAACGGAGTCCGTTGGTATAAAAATAAAAAGTAATTAGGGATTTATTTTTCTACTTTTGATTTTTTACTAAAGCTAATATATGGAGGAAGCAATAGTTCAACATCACCACGAACAACATCTTACAAGTTCTGCAATGCTTCGCGACGTGGTTATCGGAATGTCTGATGGGTTAACTGTACCATTTGCCCTGGCAGCAGGCCTGAGCGGCGCCGTGCAAAGCACTGAATTAATCATTATTGCAGGATTGGCTGAAATTGCTGCTGGTTCCATCGCTATGGGATTAGGAGGATATCTAGCCGCAAAAACGGAATCCGATTATTATAATTCAGAATTAAAAAGAGAATACGCAGAAATAGAAACTGTGCCGCAGATAGAAAGACAGGAAGTAAAAGATTTTTTTGCCGGGTTGGGATTGAAAGAAGAAACCCAGCAACAAGCCGCAGATGAAGTGATTAAAGATAAAGATCGGTGGGCAAATTTCATGATGAAGTATGAATTGGGATTGGATAAACCCGATCCAAAACGTGCTCGTAAGAGCGCATTTAATATTGGTGTGTCCTATATAGTGGGCGGACTCATTCCGCTGCTACCATATTTTTTTGTCACCAACGGAATTGACGGATTAAAAATTTCTTCTATTATTACGCTGATATGTCTTTTTACTTTCGGTTATTTTAAAAGTAAGATCACAGGAGTCAATGCAATCGGTGGTGCATTGCGTGTTACCATTATTGGCGCGCTTGCAGCCGGTTGTGCATTTGGAATTGCGAGGTTGATTCAGAGTTAATGAAAAAATGGAAAACTGAACCAAGAAATAACAATTAGGAAAGGTAAAAATGAAAACCTGCAATTGGCGATCGACCCATCATTTTTGATTATCTTTTAATTTTAAATCGGGTAAAAGCGCGGCAATTATCATCAGCGTGGAAAAAACGATGATTGAAAATATTCCGATTTTTTTTTCGGGACAGACGCCGCCCGCGCAGCCTGTAAAAAGTGCATAGCTTCTGATGCAATAAGCAATTGTTATTGCCGTAATCAGCACGTTTAAACGTTTTGCCCAAATTGTTGGGATGATAAAAAGTATAATGGAAAGAATGGAAAAAAAAATGATTGCTTTTCCAGGTTTGCCATACGCATTGGCCTGAGAAAAAAACCCGGTGAAGGTTTTGTCAATATCGGGGTAATAAGTCCATGGGATAAAACAGGAGATGATCAAAAGAGCTGCAGCCAGTATTCCAACCAACATTGAATATTTCATATAAAAAATCACGCAATAACGCAACGACGCCGGATTTACGCTGAAATATTTATTTCTTTAGCGCCTTCGCGTCGTTGCGTGAGAATTTTTGAGGTCCCGAGCAGATTCGAACTGCTGTAGAAGCTTTTGCAGAGCTCTGCCTAGCCACTCGGCCACGGAACCATTGCGTTGCGACAAAAGTAATATATTCGTTTTAATTTCCCTAACGTTCAATATATGCAGCGAATTGCAGAAAGTGAATTAATTATTAATGACCGTGGAGCGGTTTATCATTTAAATATTAAGCCAGAAGAGCTCGCTCACCATATTATTACTGTTGGCGATCCCGAACGAGTAGACCTGGTCGGCAAGTTTTTTGATCGGATAGAAACAAAATCCCGGCACCGCGAGTTTGTTTCATGCACTGGTTTGGTTGGCAAAAGAAGGATTACTGTAGTATCGACAGGCATCGGAACGGATAATATAGATATCGTTCTGAACGAGCTTGATGCTTTGGTAAATGTTGATTTTGAGACGCGGACCATCAAAAAAAGTCTCACGCAACTCAATATCATCCGTATTGGAACTGCGGGTTCGTTGCAGCTAAACATTCCGGTGGATAGTTTTGTGGTTTCCACGCACGGTTTGGGAATTGACAACCTGCTGAATTTTTACGTACATCAGCAAAACGAAGAAGAAAAAGAGTTGCTGCATTCCTTTGTAACACTAACGCAGATGCACAACCTTTTTTCGCATCCTTATATAACTGGCGCTTCTTCTTCGCTGATAAAACATTTTGTAAATGGCTTTCACCAAGGCATAACGGTTACTTGCCCCGGGTTTTATGGCCCGCAGGGACGCGTGATACGTCTCGGCTTAAGCAATCCTACTTTTATTGATAAGCTAACACAGTTTCAATTTGGCAATCACCGCATTGCCAATTTTGAAATGGAGACCGCCGGTATTTATGGGCTTGGGAAAATTCTCAATCATCATTGTCTCAGCATCAGCGCGATTGTCGCCAACCGCATCAACAAACAATTTTCAAAGGATGGAAATTCAACGATTGAGAAATTAATCGTGAAGAGCTTAGAAATAATCGCGGAACTTTAACGACTGCGTCACTCGCAATTGATACTTAGCCTGCATTCGGATTATCCGGGGCTTATTAGAAAATGAATGACCCGTAAAATTATTTTTGATTCGGTTTTTCCTCTGCTTATCAAAATGATTAATAACTTAGCGGGAAGATCCCGGGGAGGGCTTCCTATTTTACTTCAATCCATGAATATACATTTTTACAAATACCAGGGAACAGGAAATGATTTTGTTATTATCGATAACCGCAGCTGGAGTCTGACTTCGTTGACGGTAGATAAAGTGAAATTCTTATGCGACAGGCGTTTTGGTATTGGCGCAGACGGACTGATGCTGCTAAATCCGAAAACCGGATACGATTTCGAAATGAAATATTATAATTCCGATGGACGCGAAAGTTCTATGTGCGGGAATGGAGGACGGTGTATGGTAAAGTTTGCTTATCACCTCGGAATTCACAGAGATAAATATCATTTTCTCGCTGTAGATGGAGAGCATGAGGCGGAGATTGACGGTGATATGGTGAATTTGAAAATGAATGATGTCAGGGGCATTATTGAATATGATAACGATTACATCTTAAATACCGGCTCCCCTCATTATGTAAAACTGGTCAGTGATGTCATGGACTATAATGTGGTTGACAAGGGAATGGAGATTCGCTACAGCACCGCCTTTGCCCAGGAAGGGATTAATGTGAACTTCATTGAGCCGAAAAAATCTGATGAAATAATTGTGCGTACTTATGAACGGGGCGTGGAAGATGAGACGCTGAGCTGCGGAACTGGCGTTACGGCGAGCGCATTGGTTTATCATCATAATGAAGTTGGCTATAATGATGTTACTGTAATTACAAAGGGTGGCAGACTGGCGGTAAGGTACAACCGCGTTGACGATAACACTTTCACGGATATTTGGCTTTGCGGTCCTGCTGAAAAAGTTTTTGACGGAGAAGTAGAAATCAAACCTTGACCAATTAAGAAGGAATAATTGGTTATGAAACCGGTCTTTGGACAATCATTGATCTTCGGTTAATTTGCATCATATGTTCAATCTTCGCGTTTACGGAATTTTATTTGGCGAAAACAAACAAGTTTTAGTGAGCGATGAATTTATACGCGGCAACCATTATACGAAATTCCCTGGAGGCGGATTGGAATTTGGTGAAGGCACACGCGATTGTCTGAAAAGAGAATTTAAGGAAGAGATGGATCTTGAAGTAAAGATCACTGATCATATTTACACCACCGATTTTTTCCAGATGAGTGCATTTAACCCCGAACACCAGATTATTTCCATTTATTATCTGGCTGAACCATTGGAAGAAATTAAATGCCCGATCAGGGAAAAGCCTTTTGATTTTGACGAAAAACAAATGGCCGTTTATAATGCAACAGGCGAAACTGAGACATTTCGTTTTATTGACTGGAATAATTTTTCCGATGAAAGTTTGACGCTGCCAATTGATAAAGTTGTAGCGGGGATATTGAAAATGAATTATCAGAGTACATAGTTGGTACCGCAAATTGGCAAACACGATTCTAATCCGCTTCTTCCCTGAAGCCGGAGGATCCAAATTGAATGTAATTCCCGCTCGGAGTCGGAAATCATTTGTACAATTAGCCATTACAGCCGGGATCGCATTATCTTTATCCGTGTACAACTCTTAATTTCTTAACGAGGTCGTCACTTATTGCATCTGTAGAAATCCCATAGCCATTTACCAAAACTCCTTTATGTCCGTGTTTCGATTCGATGGCATATACCACAGCTTCATCGGCGGGATCACTATCACCCTCATAACGATAAACTTCAGTGATCTCAAATTCAGATGGCTTTAATATAATTGAAGGTTCCTTGCAGATTATCACGTCGGTAGCAAAATTAAAATCATAATTATACCCCCGCTGTTTTAATCCGTTTACAGCCTGCGAAACGGTATCGTATGTGTACATAAGAATCAATTTTTTGTTCATTAACTGCTGTAAATCAACACCAAGAATCAGATGGTCTATTTACGGATGTTCACTTTGATTTGTTAAACACATTAATCGTGCCTTGTTTTAATTTTGTCAACCCGCTCCAATTCATCCGGTTCGGCTTTGCTTAATAAATTAATTGATGAGTCTGTTTGATAATACTCATCACGAAAGTACTTTGCACCTGCCCTATATTTTCAAGCTGGCTTAATTTGTTCACATGAAAATCATAGTAGGCATCCATGTTTTCTACGGCCACTTTTAGCATAAAATCAAACTCACCGGAAATATTATAACATTCAATCACTTCCCGGAGTTCATTCATCGTTTTGATAAATTTAGCGCCGGATCTTTTGTTATGTTCTTTCAGCGATACATAACAGATGACCATCAATCCCTTTTTTACTTTTGAATGATCAACAAGCGCAGCATACTGCCTGATAACCCCTGAATCTTCCATTCGTTTTATTCTCTCATGCACAGGAGTCGGACTTAGGTGAACCTGCTGAGCAATTTCTCTTACAGTCAGCTTTGCATTGTCTTGTAATAATTGGAGAATAGCTCTATCTTTTTCATCGACCGTCCCGTTGATCGAATTTTCTCTTTTGGCTTGTTTTTCCACGATGAAACTAATGATTTGTTCTATTTAATGATCAAAAATATAACTTTTGTTCTAATTTTTATAATAATATATGATATTTTGTTCTTCCATATTAGCTTTGCCTCGTCTACAAACAATTACCTTTTAAAAAAATAAAAATGTCATCAAACGTAAAAACACAAATCGATCTTAGCCTTCCTTTCAAGGTAAAAGATATGAGCCTTGCTGAATGGGGACGCAAAGAAATAAAATTAGCCGAAGCGGAAATGCCGGGACTGATGGCGATCCGTGCGGAATACGGAAAACAAAAACCGTTACAGGGCGCACGGGTGGCAGGTTGCCTGCACATGACCATTCAGACTGCGGTATTAATCGAAACATTGATTGAACTTGGAGCTGAAGTTCGTTGGAGTTCCTGCAATATCTTCTCTACCCAGGACCAGGCTGCCGCAGCAATTGCTGCTGCCGGTATTGGAGTGTTTGCCTGGAAGGGTCAATCGCTTGAAGAAGCTGATTGGTGTATTGAACAAACTTTATTTTTCGGAAGCACCGATCGGCCGCTGAATATGATCCTTGACGATGGCGGCGATCTGACCAATATGGTTTTTGATAAATATCCCGAACTCATTCAGCATATAAAAGGGTTGAGCGAAGAAACAACCACAGGTGTCCACCGCTTGTATGAAAGAATGGAAAAGGGTACGTTGCCTGTTCCTGCTTTCAATGTGAATGATTCAGTGACCAAATCAAAATTTGATAACAAATATGGTTGTAAAGAAAGCCTGGTTGATGCGATCCGTCGCGCAACTGATGTGATGATGGCTGGCAAGGTGGCAGTCGTTGGTGGTTACGGCGATGTTGGTAAAGGTTCTGCAGCTTCGCTAAAAGGTGCAGGCTGCCGGGTAATCGTCACTGAAATTGATCCGATCTGTGCGCTCCAGGCTGCGATGGATGGATTTGAAGTAAAGAAAATGGCTGATGCTGTTAAAGAAGCTGACATCGTGGTTACTGCTTCTGGGTGCCGCGATCTTATTACCGAAAAACATTTTCGTTCAATGAAAGACAAAGCCATTGTTTGTAACATCGGGCATTTCGATATTGAAATTGATATGGCATGGTTGAATAAAAATTATGGACGCACAAAAGATACGATCAAACCGCAAGTTGATCTGTACAACATTGATGGTAAGGACGTGATCGTCCTTGCAGAAGGCCGCTTGGTGAATCTTGGTTGCGCAACCGGTCATCCAAGTTTTGTAATGAGTAATTCTTTCAGCAATCAAATGCTCGCGCAGATTGAGTTGTGGACGAACCACAGCGCATACGAAAACAAAGTTTACGTGTTGCCAAAACATCTTGACGAAAAAGTGGCGCGTTTGCATCTGGTAAAGATCGGCGTTGAACTCGATGAACTAACGGATGCTCAGGCTTCTTACCTCGCTATTCCTAAAAAAGGTCCGTTTAAACCGGAACATTATCGATATTAAGCAGAAAGATAAAAAATGAAAGTTAAAGCTCTTCAGTTAGGAGAGCTTTTTTATTTTATTGCCTGTGCAAAGAATACGTCAAATTATTTGCTTGGTTTCGCTTTTATCAATTCTCGCGCATCCCTTTACAGTTACACGCTGCTCCATTCCTCCAAAGTCAATACATCTGCCTGGCGCGGAAAAATTTTTGTAGTCAGGACGCGATGCACTTCTTCATCACCATCGGCACAACAATCGGATATAACTGTTAAGCGATAATCTTTGTCGGCAGCTTCACGTACTGTCGACAGCACAACCCCACTTGTTGCTATGCCGCTAAGGATGAGATGCTGAATGTTGAATGTTTTCAAAATTATTTCGAGATCGCTGCCGCTAAATGCACAAACACGGCGTTTGGTAACCACGATTTCGTTTGCAAGGGGCGCCAATGAAGGTTCGATCTTTGTGAACGCGTTCATATCTGCTTTTGCAAATCTTTCTTTTGCGGCAGCAAATCCTTTATTGTTCAAATTGATTTCAGGGGTGCCCTGTCTGAAACCGACAACGACATAAATAACCGGAATTTTTTTATGGCGCGCGATGGCAATTGCCTTAGCTACATTACCGACAAATTCTTTTGCATTTGGGAGCATCGATAGTATTGCAGACTGCATGTCCATCACCAGCAGCGCGTGGTTTTGTGGATTCTGTTCCATATTAATTTTATTTTATGTCTGTGATTAAATTTTTTCCATGACCAGATCTTCAGCTTCTTCAAATCCCTTTGTATTATTTTTTTCAAGTTTCCCTTTTCTTAAAAATTTATAAAATATCCCAGTGATAAAAAACGCCATTAAACCCTCGCAAAGCATAGCATCCTGCACGCCGATATGTTGTGAGACCAAACCAATGAGCAAACTGCCTAAGGGTAACATGCCAAACATGGCCATGGCCAGATAACTTATGACCCTGCCACGCATATCGGGGTCTGCATTAACTTGTATTATCGTAATGCAAATTGTCCCTTGAGACATCGCACCGAATCCGGCCAGAATCGCAAATAACATCGCAAGCGGAAAAAAAGTGACATGAGAAAAAAAGATAAGGCCGATTCCCATGACGATCGTATTGATCAACAAAACGATTTTAAGATTTGTTCCTGGTTTTAAGGATGCTAAAAAGAAAGTGCCGGCTATAGCCCCGATGCCGATGAAGCTAAAGATATATCCGAAGGTTACCGCGTCGCCGTTGAAAATTACTTTCGCAAAAACAGGCAACAGCGTATCGAAGGGGAGCACCAACAAACTGATTGCCGTGAGCATAAGAATGATCATGCTTATGTTAGGAGTGTGTTTGAGATATGAGAAACTTTCCGAAAGATCCGAGGCAATCTTCTTTTTTCCCAATGACTTTTTATAGGGAGGTAATTTTAGTAACCGCAATGAAATGATAACAGCAATAAAACTTAGCGCATTCAAAACAAAACAAAAACCGGCACCAAATTTTTGGAGAACAATGCCTGACAAAGCCGGGCCAATCAGGCGGGCAAGATTTACCATGGAAGAATTTAGCGCCATCGCGTTTGGTAATTCCGTTTTATCGCTTATTAATTCATGAACCAATGGTTGTCGGGCAGGAACATCAAAAGCGTTGATGATGCCGAGTATGACGCTGAGTGACAGTATTTCCCAAACGGTGTAATGTTTTGCCAGTACCAATAGGGCAAGCAACACAGCCTGTATCATTGAAGCGGTTTGCGTAAATAATAATATTTTATAACGGTGATGTCTATCGGCAACGATGCCACCAAGCAAAGAAAAAAGAAACGATGGAAACTGGGATGCAAATATGGCGAGGCCCAGCATAAATGTTGAGTGCGTCATGGTATAAATAACCCAACTCACCCCGGTGCGTTGCATCCAGGTGCCAATTTGAGAAATGGACTGTCCGCCAAAAAATAGCGAATAATTGCGGTTTCGAAATGCCCTGAATGTAGTAATCTTTTTACCGGTCTTCATAAAGTTGTGCTAACAGATCTAGCGACTGTGCAATTTGCTTTTTTTGCTGGGTACTATACCGTTCAGCTATCAGCTGTGCCAGCAGATCCTCTTTTTCTTTCCTCCTTTTTTGAATTTTTTGTATTCCTTTCCTGGAAAGCGATACCAGTGATTTTCTTTTATCAGTCTTGGACGCTTTACGGGAAATATATTCAAGCGCTTGCAGGCGATTTAGAACTTGCGACATAAACTGGGATGACATATTCAGCTGTCCGCAAAGCTCGGAGGGCAAAGTTTCTTCCTGGCTCAGTAATATTCTGACTACATTTTCTTCTGCAACAGATAATTGTTCCGGGTTGCCCAATTGTTTGCGCAGATTTCTGTTAAGGGCAGAAACAAGATCGCGAAGACTGTGCGCAATATTCTGATCGGTTGAATGTATCATTTTATTAACTAACTTTGCAAAGTTACTTTGATAAATGGAGTAAAAAAAATTTATACTTGCTTGTGTTCATTGCGCAAGAGGCAGCCAAGACGAAATTGCTGCGCTGGAAGTGTTCGCCAGCATTTTTCAGCGCAATAATGATTCGTTTCTATGCATTCGCGGGAGAAAGAGAACAAATTCACGATTTCAGGAAAGGACGATGGAGAAGCCATAGTCGACTGTATAGGGATTGCTTTTATCCTTTTCAAACGACCGAATCGGATCAACAATTATTGAGGCTTATCAACGAGCGTTACCGTACCGGCGGTATCTACAGAAGCAGTCATTTCATTGTCAGTCTTTTTGCCAAGACTATCAGTGATTTTGAACTTGCATTCAACCCGCATTCTATGAATGCTTTCAGGTTGATAACTGGTTTCTTCGGTTTGAAAAATATCCGAATTTTTTATTGTTGATTGCAAATATTTTTTCAACGGCTTGCATGAACCGTCAGCGGTATCAATAAATTTGGCGACCCAGATTTCCTGAAACCTGGCCATCCTTTTTCCCTTTGCCATGATCGCGTCATCTAAGGAAGCTTGTTGCAAGGGTTTTGTGGTATCGTATTGGTAGATGTATACCATGTTGATATTGCTATAATCATTCAATTTAAATTTTTTGTCAAAATAAGTCTCTGCTCCTGATTTTCCGGGATTATCCAGCGCAATCAAGATGCCACTGTCTTTATACAGAATATCTTTTACGATATATAGGGAATCGGACTTAATTCTATTTTCAATGGACGGAATGTCCGCGGCCTTTTCTGTTAAGGCTCTTTTTTGTGCGTCGTTATTGAGATGTATTTTTAGGATGATCAGTCCGCCAAATAAAATGAGCGCGGCAATAATTATCAGAACGGTTTTCACCTATATTCGTTTTAATGGTTAATTAATATACTTAATCGTATCAATTCAATAAGTCTGCCGGAATCATTTCGGAGGATTCAATTTCTCTGTTCAGCATTGAATCTTTTTGCAAAAATGATCTCCTGATCACACTGGCGGTTTTATGGTCGCCGGTATGACTCCAGCCTGGCGGCATAATAATATAGAGCAATTTATTTTTTAAGCCAGGCGCTTTGATTATGTCTTTTACCATCCAATAAAGTTCTCCAAAATAAACATCCCAAAAATTATTTGGATTTATTTTTCGGGTAATGCCATATTCAACCGGAATATCTTGTCTTTCATAGGTAAAGGTCCCAAAGAGCCTGTCCCAGATATTTAATAGGTTGCAAAAGTTAGTATCCATATAGGCCGCGTTGCGCGCGTGATGTACGCGATGGGCAGATGGCGTTAAAATAATTTTATTTAAGAAACCAAATTTAGCATCCTTAATAACATTTTCGCCAATGTGAATAAATGCTCCCCAAGTTCCGTCAATAAACATAATAAAAAATAAAAGCGGCGGATTGACACCAAGTAAAATGCAGGTCGTTGTCCTGATCACATCGGCATAAGGTGCTTCTAAAATGAAATGGGCAAAACTTACAGACAGGTTCATATTTTCCAACGCGTGATGGGTGGAATGTAAACACCAAAACAAACGAATTTTATGCGCGAGGTAATGATAAAAAAAGTGTCCAAGCTCCCAAACTATATAGCCATATATCAACCAATACCATTTAAAAGTAGTTTTTATGATGGCATATTTCTCCAGATGAGCAATGCAAAATATGATAGCCGCAATAGCAATGAAGCTAGAACCGAAGCGATTGAAAATGTAAATCAGGAATGGAATTTTATATTCCGCAACGCGAAATCTTTTGTAAAAAATTGCCCGAAAAATTTCAAAAAGCAGCAATAAAGGTATGAGCGGCCCGATAGCCCCCAAAATTCCATCGAGCGTAAGCAGACTGTTGTAATTACCGATCTTGACTAATTTTATAATTGAATCAATACCGAGAAAACGGGTCAGTTCATTATATAATGTCTGAAAAATATTCATAGCAATCGTTCCTGTCGTCCTGAAATATGCAGGTTAAAATTAATTATACTATTTATAAATCAAAAATAGATTTATTGGGTGCAGCAGCAGTTTTCATGAGTCATCATGCTGCCTTTGAAGAATATCCTTTTATTTGCAGAATATCGGGCGCATGGATTCATTTCCAGCACATACATTGAACCATTGAGAAAAAACAGGATTTAAAACAAAAGCCACACAAAGTGGCTTTTATATTCTTTCAAAATACAAGATAAGGGATAAAGTTATGTACGATTTTTTTTTAGTTTGTGCGCTTTGTTTTCAATTACAGGCTGTTTTAAAAAATAAAACGATACACCGGTCATCGCAACGATGAAAATTATTCCTATGATTACCATAATTTTAATTATTCGTGTTCAATTGCTGTGCTATGGTTTTTTGCATTTTGTAATGATAGCGGAAACATCGTGCCTGATATGATTGGTTTTATTTTCAGCCACATAAGTATATTCACTTTCAGTTATTGAGCAAAAAATTGCCCGTTTGTAGAACTTTCCCCTCCGAAAACAGAATCATTTCATTACCGGTATCTCAATATGAGTGGGATATTGCGAGGTGAAATAAATCGTTTGCTCCGCCTTTATATAATCGGATTCTTTCGCCTCGAAAATATTCGGAACAAATTTTTGCGGATTGCGGTCGATAACAGGGAACCAGGAACTTTGAATTTGTATCATCATGCGATGCCCTTTTTTGAATGTATGATTGATTTGGTGGAGGTTGATAACGAACTCTTCGGGTTTTCGGGGAACGATCGCTTGTGGTTTTTCAAAGCTTTTATAAAATCTTCCGCGAAAAACTTCCATAGCTACTGGTAACATATAACCGCTCATTACAAAGCTTTTCTGATCAAAATTTGGATATACATCAATCAATTTTACAACCCAATCTGCATCACTTCCGGTTGTGCTGGCAAATAAGTGCGCGGTGATTTGTCCCGTAACTGTAAGATCATCGGTTAGCGAATCGCTTTTGAAACTGATGACATCAGGTCTTGAATAAACAAAACGCTGATCTTCGACTTGCCATGTTCTCCAATGACTTCCCCGCCCATAAGTTGCCTCGATCGGTGGCATTCGGTAAGGAACTGGTTTTTCTGGATCGCTGAAATATTTTACGGCTCCTGTTATACCAGTTGGTTTATTGAATGAACAAGTATTATCGGCGCCTGCATATAAGTTTTGCATGGTTGCTTCCTTCGGAGGCCATGAAGAATAGGTTTTCCATTGATTGTTTCCGGTTTGGAAACAATATGCTTCATCAAATCTTCCGTCGCCGATTCCCTTTAACCAGAAATCAAACCATTTTTTTTGCAATTCCTGAAACCATTGGCTGGTGTTGCTTTCGAAAGAAATTTTTCCGAGACTATCTCCTTTGCCGCGTGCCCATTGTCCATGAAACCATGGCCCCAGCACAATATGATTTCTGTTGAAACTATCTTTCTTTTCAAGGTGGGCATACATCAATTGGGGTCCGTTCAAATCTTCCTGGTCGAAATAACCACCCACGTTCAATTGAGGGATTTGCGGATACTTTATATAATTAAGCGGAGAATTTTTTTGCCAGAAAGAATCGTAATTGGGATGAGCTGCAAAATTATTCCATGTAGGAACCTTGCCATGGAAATATTTTTCATTTACATTTTTTAATGAACCTAGCTTGATGTACCAGTCATACAAATCAAATTGCGGAAAAGGAAAATCACTGTCGGTTGTTTTATCAAATTCCACCTCATATGAATATTCCATGCCATAACTCAAACGAAAAGCGCCGTTGTGGTGAAAGTCATCACCCAAAAATAAATCAGCCATACAGGCCTGTTCGGAAGAAGCTTTCAGTGCGGGATGCGGATCGACTGAACCAACCAACGCGAGCCATCCGGGGTAGGAAATTCCCACGATGCCAGCTTTGCCGTTATTGTTTGAAAGATTTTTTATGAGCCAGTCAATGGCATCATACGTATCTGTGCTTTCGTCAACAGTTCCTTTTTGTGTTGCGTGAATCAACGGTTGATGGATCTCCATTGTGCCTTCGCTCTTGTATTTACCGCGAACATCCTGGAAAACAAAAATATATCCTTCTTTCGCCATGTTATAAAACTGGAAAAACTTCGGAATTGCAAATGCAGAATCTTCTCGAACGGGAATGTCGGCCCCGTATGGTGTTCGCTCTATTAAGATCGGGATCGCACTCTTTGGATTGACGGGACTGAGGATTGCAGTAAATAATTTTACCCCGTCGCGCATCGGAATCATTGCGCTGGTTTTTTTGTATAGCAACAAGCTGTCTTGCTGTGCAGTGGAAGTCGTAACGAAGGAAGCTATGATCAACAACGAAAAGAATACTTTTCTCATGAGCATTATTTATTTGATTCAGTAGAAAGTTAAAGTTAAATAAGTTTCAGTTTTTGATTCCGATTTGTTATAAACCATAAATCATTTCTTAAACATAACATATACAGCCAGGAGTATTAAAGCAAACCCGGCAAAATAGCGCCAGTGAAAAGGTTCTTTAAGATAAAATACCGCAAACACGGTAAAAATCGTCAGCGTGATGGCTTCCTGTACAATTTTTAGCTGGAAGCCGGAGAAGCCTCCGTTGAAAAAACCGAGGCGGTTGGCCGGCACCGTCAGGCAGTATTCAAAAAACGCAATCCCCCAACTGATGAGGATCGCTTTCCATAATGAAATGTCTTTATTATTAAGATGCCAATACCACGCAAATGTCATAAAAATGTTGGAGCTGAATAAGAGGAGCATTGTTTTCATACCATTGATTTTTGTCGATAGAAAAGGTTTCAGGGGAACGGTTGTCTTACCAAAATGAACAAACCTGCGATTGCAAAGATGTGTAGCCGAAGTTCGCAAAATAGGGACGACTAATAAATTGGATAAAATAAGGAATGAGAAGGTGTACTCCACAAAATCCGATAAACTTTCTATTACTTACTTCAAAAGCACGATTAGTCGATTAATTTAAGCTTCTGAAATCAACCGGAACCAATTTGCTTACGCCCGGCTCCTGCATGGTGACGCCATAAATAACGTCCACCGCACTCATCGTCATTTTATTGTGTGTGACGATGATGAATTGTGAGTTGCCGCTGAATTCCCGGATCATGTTGGTGAATTTGTTTACGTTGGCGTCATCAAGGGGTGCATCTACTTCATCAAGAATGCAGAAGGGGGCGGGCTTGATGAGATAAATGGCGAATAACAGGGCGGTTGCTGTCAGTGTTTTTTCACCTCCGCTTAATTGGGTGATTGACGAGGGACGTTTGCCTTTTGGTTTTGCAACAATGTCAATACCGGTTTCTGCCAGGTCATCAGGATTTTCTAAAATAAGATCTGCCGTGTCTTCATCAGTAAATAGCGCTTTGAAAACTTTTTGAAAATTTTCGCGGATCTGATTGTATGTTTCCAGAAATTGCTGGTTTGCCGTTTGTTCAACTTCCTGTATCGTTAGCATTAAACTGTCTTTTGCCGAAACGAGATCGTTCTTTTGTTCAAGAATAAATTCGTAACGCTTTTTCATTTCCTGGAAAGCTTCAATGGCAGTTGGATTTACTTCTCCTAAGTTTTCCAACCTTTTTTTCATGCGATCGCTTTTTTCCTGCAATTCTTCAACGGGAATTTCGTTCCTGCGAGGTTCGTTGATAATGTCATCAAGATTCACTCTGAACTCAACACTCAATCTTTCTTTCATTCCGGCTAACTGCAATTTTAATTCATTGAACTTATCTTTTAACTCATTCAGCAAATGTTCAACAAGTTCTTTTTCTTTAAGCCTGTGACGAAGCTCGCTTTCTTTCTCTGTCAATGAATTGCGCATATTGTAATACAACTGATCTGTTTCATTCAATCTTTTTTCCTCCTCGTCTTTATTATGAAGCCATACAAGCAATTCCTGCTCAGCGTCATTAAGCATTTGCTGATTTTCTTCAATGCTTTCATTGGTTTGTTGCCGTTGTGCCGTATTGAGTTCAACTTGTGTACGAAGATCATTCAGCTGATTATTCTTGAATTCCGATTCCTGCTGCAATCCGTTTATTTTACTTTGCTGGCGTGTTACCTGCAAATTGAATTCATTAAAATGCGCGAGTGAATTATCGTAAACAGATGCCGCAATTTTATGATTTTCCTCTGCGACTTTTATTTTCCCCCGCATTTCATTTACGATCGCCACGAGTTGCATCCATTCATTGCGCGTGCCTTCTATTGATTTTACCGTTTCTTCCAGGGTCAATTGGAATTCTTGCAGTTTTTCCTGCGCTGAATTTTGCTGCGCACGCAGATTTTCCGTTTTATTTTCTAAAGAGAAAACTGTGTTCGTTAAATGATTGATATCGTCCTGCGTTTGTTTGATGGCCTGTTCTTTCAATTGTTCATTGTGACTGATCACTTCATTGTGTTTGAACTGGATCTCATTTTTAATTTTTGAAACAATTTCCTGTTGGAGCGTAATTTCTTCCAGAAGTTTTTCGAGGTTTTTTAAGCGTCCGATTTTTTTTCCTTCAAACAAGCCAACACTTCCGCCTGTCAGGGAAAATTGCCCTTTTACATATTTGCCATTTTTTTCAAGCAGGACCGCGCCGTTGCTGTTTTCAAGGGCTTGTTCATTTTCCGCAATAAAAACATTGCTTAGCAGATGTTCGGCGAGCTGGCGATATTTTTCATCCACTTCAATCACTTCCATTGCAGAAATGGTGTTGTGTGGTTGATGAAAAGGTTGTTCATGGTTCTCTGAAATTTTGTCGAGCAGAAAAAAATTAGCTTTTCCTTTCTGATGTTCGTCAAGCAAATGGACCGCCTGTAAACCTTCGCTAAGGTTGTTGACTACATAAAAGCTGAGGTAGGGGTCCAAAACATTTTCCAACGCAGTGCGAAACTCTTCCTTAACGTAAATAATGTCAGAAAGAATGGGAGCAGAGTGATTCCAATTGGGATTGTTGTGCAAAAATTTTACACTTTCAGGGTAACCTTCCATCGTGTCAATAAGACTTTTTAGCAGATCATGTTCATTGATTTTTGAATCAAGCTTCCTGTTTTCATCGGATAATATTTTCCTTAAATTTTCTAGTTCTTCCTGCAACTGAAATATTTGCTCTTTGGTTGTCTCATGATGTTGTCGCAGCTGTTGAAGATCGGTTTTCCTTTTTTCCAATTCTTCATCTTTTTGAGCATGTTCACTGCTTAATGCTTTTAACTGATTTTCGCGCGTATTTTTTTCTTCCTCCAGTTGCTCAATTGCCTGTTGTAAATTTTGAATGGTCGTGTCAGCTACAGCTACCGTTTTTTCCGCATCGAACTGACTGCGTTGGATATGCGCATTTTCATTCCTGAGCGTTTCTGTGACAATTCTTTTTTCATCAAAGTGTTTGCGGTGCTCTTCAACATAATTTTTCAGATTTTCCAGTTCTTCTTGCAAATTTCCCAATTCACTTTGCTCTTCATTAATTTGCTGTTGGGTAAATAAAATACTTTCGTCCAGCCCTTTGGACTGCCCTTCGCTCTTTAATAAAAATTCTTTTAATCCTGATTCTTTTTCTTTTAAAAAATTTAGACGTTGTGAAATGAGGTTCTTTTCATTTTCTTTTCCACGCAGGTTTTGCAGCAATTGATTAAAAGCGTGCTGCATATTCTGCAAAACTTTTTCCCTTTCGACCAGGGCAAGTTTATCTTGTTCCAAAACTGCTTCCTCCATGGCTATCATTGCTTCTAATTCAATTCGTTTATTGGTTTCTGATTCTGTTTGATCATTTAATGTTTTGTATGTAAAATTAAATCCTTCCAGAGACGCCTTAGCCAATTCAATACTGAGTTCGCGATATTCCTTTTTCACTTCGTAATATTTCTCTGCCTTTTTTGCCTGGCTCTCGACCGTTTTCAATTGATTATTTATTTCGAATAAAAGATCTTCAATTCGTGCAAGGTCCTGTTCGGTTGCATCCAATTTCAGCTTGGCTTCTTTTTTTCTTGTTTTATAAATGGAAACGCCAGCGGCTTGTTCGATCATGCGACGACGGCTGTTTTCTTTGTCTTTAATAATATCATCAACCATTCCCAGTTCGATGATGGCGTATGAATCGGTGGTTATTCCGGTATCAATAAACAGGTTTTGAATGTCTTTTAGCCTGCAGGAGATATCATTCAATCGATACTCACTTTCGCCACTTTTATAAAATTTGCGTGTAATGGTGACTGTATTGAATTCTGTAGGGAGAAGGTTTCTTGTATTCTCAAAAGTCAGACTTACCTCTGCAAGTCCTGACGCAGAGCGACTCTTAGAGCCATTGAAGACGAGGCTCTCAAGATTTTCCGAACGAAGGTGACTGATTTTCTGTTCACCAATAACCCAGCGAATGCTGTCGACTATATTGCTTTTGCCGCATCCATTGGGTCCGATGATTCCAGTAACACCTTCGTCAAAATTAATATGGGTTTTATCTGCAAAGCTTTTAAAGCCTTTTATTTCTAAACTTTTTAATCGCACAATATCTGCATTTGGTCAACAGCAAATATACCGGAACCCAAAAAAAGAACGAGTGGTAATTTTTTTTTTAGCAAATCATTTATCCACCTTTTGTGAACAAGTTTCTTGAAAATATTTCTCACAGGTTAAACGGGTTCGCAGTTTAAAATTAGTTTAAAAATATTTCTAAATAGCGTAGCCGTGATTGCCTGACCTTGCATAGACTCCTCGTCTTCGTTTTTCTGCTCAAGCGTCCAGCGATGCTGAGAAAATCATGCTTGATGCGATCTAAATTACCTCAACACTTCTTCAATTGGTTTACCGATACATCCGTTGGGCATTTGAATGTGTAGCATTGCTGCAATTGTCGGCGCAATATCTGTCATGTTCAGGGTCGTGTTTGTGCTGCCATGATGAATTCCCCAACCCATAAATACCAATGGAATATGTGTATCATAAGGATTCCAGGTTCCGTGAGTGGTCCCCGTTTTGCTATACATCTCAAACCAACCTGGATTTAGGATAATTTGTATTGGTCCACTGCGCTTGAAATTATAACCGTTGATGACCATTGTTTTCAAAGGCTGGGGAATTGGCAATTCTCCGATCTTTGCCACGTCAATTGCATATTCAACTTCAGGTAATTTTTGTAAATATTCTACAACCGTTTTTTTGATAACATCAATATCCAGATGCTGCTGGTCAATTTTATTCAGATCAAAAACCACCTGGTAATTCATGATTGCGCGTACCAATCTGTCTGTCTGGAATTTTTCAAACAATATTCTATTCAAAGAATCTGTTAATGGCTTATCATACCAAAAATCAGCAG